>JAITFQ010000125.1 GCA_031281225.1 Chitinispirillales bacterium | reverse complement strand
GGGTTGCCGCTGTCTACTGCCCCTATTATACAGTGTAACGGATTTCTGAAAAAATGTCAAGAGATATTTTTTACACCCCGCGCTTATCGCCCCAAATTACCTTGTGCAGTTGCAACCCCAAGCGTATGCCGAAAACATGGTTTTCTGCCATCCAACCGGCTAATCTACCTAGTGGCAAGGTACGGGAGACAGGGGAAAATGTTACTGGGCATTTGGAGAGTAATTTGTGGGTGTCGCAAAAATTTTTTGCCCAAACCGCGTCGTCTATCGAGGCCAAAACGAATTTTATTTCGTCGTTCGGGGTCATATATTTCAAGTTATCAGCAAGAAAACTGCCGCCATGACCGCTGTCTGGACATTTTATATCAATTATGCGGCGGACTTCTTGTGGAATAGTTTTTATATTCTGGGTTCCGTTTGTCTCAATCATTACTTTGTAGTTGAGACGCAAAAGTTCCCTGCATAACGCGGTAACATCTGTCTGCAGAAGCGGCTCGCCGCCGGTAATCTCTATTAGTTCTACGGGTGTTTTTGATACTTGGGCGACTATATCGTCAATACTCATCAATACCCCGCCGCCGTCACCATTAGCATTATCGTAAGAATACCGGGTATCGCACCAGGCGCACCGTAAATTACATCCCGACAGCCTCACAAACGTACACAAATAGCCGGCCAGCGTCGATTCGCCCTGGATAGAGGTGAAAATTTCACAGATATTTAGCATTGTCACTCGTAATACACCGCGCGGTTACCCGGGGTTTCCTGAACCTCTACGCGGCAGACTTTTACGCCGCCATACCCGTGCCCGTCCGCAGACAGAGATTCGGATAATTTATCGTAGATGTTGCGGGCTATGAATTCGGACGACGGGCTTTGGGCCGGGTCGAAGAGATCGTTCAGGTTTCGGTGGTCGAACTCATCTATAATCTCTTTGAGCTTGCGCTTTAATATCTTGAAATCAATGCCTATGCCGCTCTTGTCGAGCTCCTCGCATTTTACGGTCGCCCTGACCAGCCAGTTGTGGCCGTGCAGGTTCTCGCACGGGCCGTTGTAGTTGAGGAGACGGTGGGCGGCGCTGAAGTGGGATTCGGTGGTTATTTCGTACATGTTTTTATTTCCGTTTTTTTGAAAATTAAAATTAAAAAAGTCAAAATCAAATTCTATATATGGGGGTTGGCTCCGCCAACCCGTGCGGGGGGCGCCCCCCCGCAACGCCCCCCACACGTAAAGTCAAAACACTTTTTATAGCTTGCCTAATGGCAGCCTCAGGTTTGGCGCCCCTGGTTTTTTGACATCAAGGAAGTAGATTCCTGAGGCCAAGCCCCTTGAGGTTATGTTCAGTTGGCCGGTTTGGGAGATGGTTTCTCTCCTTACTACGCGGCCTCTTATGTCAATTATGGAGGCGTTTGCCCCGGCGAGGTTTGGGGGTAGTGAAATTCGTATGGTGTTGCCGGTTCTTCTTATTGAGTATTGCTGATTACGGGCGGCATTGTGTTTTACGCTTATTGGGCCGTCGGGCGGGGCAATGTATGGGGGCGGCGGGGGTAGCGGCGTGTAAAGTCCCGACAACACGGTGGGGGGGCCGGCTAAATACATCCGCTGAATAATTATCGCGTCTGAACGGCTCGGTCCCGTAGGCAAATAGCTTTCCTGCATGTGGAAACGAATGCCCATCAATGCGGAAATTACTGTGTTAAAATTTTTGTCATTGCCGTCATAACGCTGCTTGAAGTTTGCAGACGAGAGATGCAGGCGATGTGTTTGGAATGTTGAGGTCAAAGTGATTGAATCCGCAAAATAACGGTAATTGTTTGGGTCACGAGTGTCTATAAGATGCACAGGAACAGTAAGCGGCGATACGCTCCCGCTGCGGGCGACAATAATTATCGAATCCACCCCGGTTAAATTCATAGTTCCGCAATCCCAATCAAGCGCAATGAACGGATACTGAGCGCCGCTGCGAATATCATAATCCCACTCAAGCTGGCCTCTTGTGTTGCCGCTTGCTGCCGTTGGCCTCATTACCGCAACTGAATTACCGCCATCGGAATAAGTTCGCCACTCTTTGCCTATATATGGGATTAGGTCGCCGTCGGCGAAATCATCCACAAGTAGCCGGTTGCCAACAAGAATATCGGGGATGTTGCCGGCGTAAGGCCTGCCCAACCACACCCTGTTCCTGTACTCAAGCCCCGCCGCGCTGATAGTCAGCCAGTAGAATCCTTGCGGCATATATTCGTTAGTCTCGGATAACCCGTACCACACAATACTAATGGAATCGGAACTCCCGCGGAATGTTATTGAGCGGTTTTCGGTGGCGTGTGTGAGTGTGGCGGCCCATCTTACAGATCGGGAAAGACTGGCGGTCACGCGCAATGGCCCTTTATTCGGATCACTCGCGTCAATATCGCCGCTTACCGGAGTAATGGATGGCGCCACGCGCCATGTGGGCGGGCCTTGCGGGATGCCGTCCTTAAGGTCTTCCCAAACATTTGTGGTAACCCCGGCAAGCAGAGCGGCGCCGAACCATGCCAAAAACTGGTCAAAATACGTTTCGTTGCGCAAAGTGTCTTCAGGTACTAATGTTGGCACGCCGCCGATGGTAATCATTCTTCCGCCGTCCGGCGTTGGGTCGGTCGCGTTGCCCCAGTAGTAGCTGCCTTCATAAAAGGACAGCAGGCGCTCGCTGTACTTCTCGGCTAGCGCGACGTTCCCTGTGCCAATGGCCGCCGACGCCCACATGGCAGTCGTCAGGTGGCTATGCTCGCGGCGTGAGCGCGTGATGGTTCCGCCCGCCAGCCTCTCGATGTCATTTGGAGGGAGAAGGCTTCCGTCCATCTCAAAAAAATTTGCCGCTGCCGGCCCGCCCTGGCTTTCCAAAAAGGTGATGGCGCTTTCTAAAAAAGCCTTGGCCCGCGGCTCGCCATACCACAAATAATCTTTGGCAAGACGCCAGTACACGCGGATAGCGTCTCTGTAAAGCGCGTCGCCGTTACGGTACGCGTTGTACCCCGCGCCGCCGGTAGATGTCCCGTTCCTCCTGATCCAGTCTGGGATAAGCCCCCTCGTGATTCCCGGCGACCTGTTGATTAGCGCGTAGGAACTGTCTATAACCCTGTCCCACGTCGCCTTGTGCTCCGGCTCAAATTCGCCAAAGACACGATAGAACGCGGGGGCGAAGTAGCCGGGGTTTATTATGCTAGGAGAGCGTCCCCAAAAACCCGGCAACAGGAAATGATCTTCAAGCATTCCCCCCCTGATGGTACTCAGGATAGTGCGGGCACGTTGGGTATAGCTCACTCCATTGCGAATAGTATCAGGTTGCCAAATTCCCGTTTTCACCAGCCGATCAGCGAAAATAAGCAGGAGCGCGATATCCTGATCGGCGTCGGACGCGGGACCGGTTCCGGTCAGCACACCTGTCGAATCCGCACGCCAGTGATAATAATTCCCCGAGGACGTCCACATATATCTCTCACCGGCTGCCCACATACTGTTGAAATACCCCTGATCATTACTGTAAAGCGCCAAAAACATCCCATAGCTAATCCCTTCGCTAACGGCATCCCCCGGCGTTTCCGACTTGGGCCGGTGGACCATCCCGGTTTGAAAAGCCCGAACATTACGCTCCCGCACCCCATGCCAGGTCCGCAACAGGATAGTGTCGTAAGGAATGGCACCGTCGGATACTCTCGGCATTGTTGACGGATAGGGCAGAAGCTGAGAAAACGCGGTAGCCGCGGTCACAAACATTACCGCAACGGCGACTTTTACTGCTTTTACAGGTTTGAACGGCATAGGCTTTCTGTCCTTGTTTAGGGTTTTCAACGAATATACATCATTCCAAAGCACAAAAAGCAAAAAAAAACGATTTTAATTTTTTTGACATTATCTCTTGACACGGCGCATAAACTATATTCGTATGTTCAACCACGCAAAGGCCGGGGCTATGGCGGATACAACCGACATCATCGACACCGAAACCGACGACGGAATCCTCGAAACCGGCGTCACCGCGGCGGCGGGCGGATGCGATTGGTTTGACGCGGTTATGCCGCTTGTGCAGAAACACTTATGGGTCGAAGTGCGTCGCGAGCTTTCACCCCTGCCCCCTCCCGAAGTCGCTGATTTCATCAACCGCCTCGAACCGATGCAGAGGGTGCTGCTTATCAGGTATCTGCCGCGCCATTTGGCCGCCGATGCCTTTTCGGAGCTTACCCCCGTTCTTCAGGATGAAATTTTAAACGACCTGACGAACACCGAGATACGCACACTGCTCACCGACCTCGAACCGGACGACCGCGCCGCGCTCATAGACGAGATGCCTGCGCCGATGATGAGCAAGCTCCTGAACCTCCTGAGCCCGCAGGACCTGAAGCAGACAAGAGAACTCCTCGGCTACCCCGAAGACAGCGTCGGCAGGATGATGACGCCAAACATCGTCCACATCAAGGAAGGATGGACTGTCCGCAAAGCGCTTGAGCACATAAGAGACTTCGGTCACGACAGCGAAACCATCAACATGGTTTACGTGACCGGCTCAAACGGAAAACTCGTCGACGACATCACGTTGAGCCAGCTCATACTCGCCTCTCCCGACGAAAAGGTGAGCGCGCTCATGGACTATAACTTCTTCGCCATCTCCGCTATGGACGGTCAGGCGGAAGCGGTCGAGATGATCAAAAAGTACAACTACTTTGCGTTGCCTGTCGTGGACGCCGCCGGTGTGCTACTCGGCATTGTCACAGTCGACGACCTCATGGATATCGCCGATGCCCACGCGACGGAAGATTTTCACAAAATCGGCGGCGTGAGCATCGAGCCGGATGAGGGCCCCATCCAAAACATCAAGGACGCGCCGGTCTTGCTCCTGTACAGAAGGAGAATCGTATGGCTTATACTGCTCATCATCGCGGGGATATTTTCGGGTACGGCGATATCGTTTTTTGAGGAGATGATAATGGCGAAAGCCGCGCTGGTATTCTTCCTCACCCTACTCATGGACTGCGGCGGCAATTCCGGCTCACAATCTGCGACGCTCATGGTGCGCGCCCTCGCGACCGGCGACGTCAAGGCGAAGGACTGGGGAAGGATGATACTCAAGGAATCGCTGGTTTCAAGTGCGCTTGGCGGAGCCCTGGCGCTGGCCGTGGCCCCGCTTGGGGTAATAAGAGACGGCCCGGCGCTCGCAGTCGTCGTGGCGTTGTCTATGTTTATGGTTACAATAACAGGCAGCATGATAGGCGCGTGCCTGCCTTTTATAATGAGCAAACTGAAGCGCGACCCCGCAATGGCCAGCATCCCCCTCGTGGCAAGCCTCGCGGATATCACCGGCGTGCTAATCTATTTTTCGATAGCTACAGTGATACTGATGTAGCGGATCGTTTCAAATACTTTTCAAATTCTTTCGCGTTCTTGAACAGCTCCTTGTACGACGGCTCGTCTGTTTCCCCTTCACACAAATTATCATCACCCGGATAGTCCCGGCAGATCCGCGGGCGGTTTGGGTAGTCGCCGCACTTGAATTTTTTTGTGATGTGGCGGCACGGGGTTTTGAACTCTACAATCCAGTCATCATCTAAACTGATCGACACCCATACGTTTTTATGCAGCAGGTACCACCGTATATGATCGTAATCCTCCGCGTCCTGCGGCGTATCAATACCTATCGCCACGTGACGGCAGCAATAGGCGTTGCATTTCTGACATCTGTCTTTTGCCATTAGTATTTCCCGTCCTTCTTTCTGAGCCGAATCGATTTTGGCGTTATTTCAACCAGTTCATCCTCGTTTATATAGGCGATGCAATCTTCCAAACTCATCTCAAACGGCGGCGTCAGCAGTATATTCTCATCCGAACCGGACGCGCGGATGTTTGTCAGCTTCTTCTCCTTGCCGGGGTTGACGACAAGGTCGTTTGACCTGCAATGTTCCCCCACTATCATCCCTCTGTACAGTTTAACGCCCGGCCCGACAAACATTTTCCCCCGCTCCTGCAAATTAAAAAGCGCGTACGCCACCGACGCGCACGGCTCCTTCGCGATGAACACGCCGTTGCCGCGGGTGCGGATGGGGCCGGCGTGGGGGCCGTATTCGAGAAATACATAATTCATCACGCCCATCCCTTTGGTATCGGTCATAAACTCCGACTTGTACCCCAAAAGCCCGCGCGTGGGCACCTTGAAAACCATCCGCGCCATGCCGCTGTCCTGCGCCATCTCCTGCATCAAACCCTTGCGCGTGCCCAATTTCTCAATCACCGTGCCGGCGTATTTTTCGTCTACGTCAACCGTCAGTTCCTCGTAGGGTTCAAGAATACGGCCTGCCTCGTCCTGCTGCGTAATGACCTGCGGGCTTGTAACCTGAAACTCGTAACCCTCGCGGCGCATTCGCTCTATAAGTATCGACAGGTGCAGCTCGCCGCGCCCCGAAACCTTGTAGCCGACCACGTCGCGCAGCGCCTCGACGACAAGCGCCACGTCCGAGAGAATCTCCCGCATCAGCCTGTCCTGTATATGCCGCGACGTGACAAACTTCCCCTCGGTGCCGGCGAAAGGCGAGTCGTTTGGGATAAAATTCATGGATATGGTCGGCGGGTCGATTATAATCGGCGGCAGCGGGTTAGGGTTCGCCGGGTCGGTGAACGTGACGCCCACCGTCACCTCATCCATACCAGCCACCGCCACGATGTTACCGACGGAGGCGATCTCGACGGGTACTTTCTGCATCCCCTCAAACCCGAATACTTTGGTAATCCGCGCCGGAATCATGCTCCCGTCGCGCATACAGACCGATATCTCCTTGTTGACATTCAGCGTGCCGGCGGTGATTTTTCCAATGCCGAGCCGGCCCATGTACGGGGAGTAGTCGATGGAGCTGACAAGCATTTGCAGCGGCGCGTCGGGGTCGCCCTGCGGCGGGGGAATGTGCTTGACAATCATCTCGTAGAGCGGGACAAAATTTTCGCTGTCGTCGCACGGATCGTTCTTGGCATAGCCGTTTTTCGCCGACGCATAAATATACGGAAAGTCAAGCACGCTGTCCGGCGCGTCGAGCTTGACAAACAGGTCGAACACCTGGTCGAGCACCCAAACTGGCCTCGCCGCCGGCTTGTCTATCTTGTTGATGACGACGATAATCGGAAGCGAGAGCGCCAGCGCCTTTTTGAGCACGAAGTACGTCTGCGGCATCGGCCCCTCCTGCGCGTCTACCACGAGCAGCGCACCGTCGGCCATTTTCAATACCCGCTCCACCTGGCCGCCAAAATCGGCGTGCCCCGGCGTGTCAATAACGTTTACGCTATGCCCGCGGTAGTTGAACGCCCCGTTCTTCGCGGCGATGGTAATCCCCCGCTCGCGTTCGAGGTCCATGGAGTCCATCATCCGCTCGGCCACCTGCTGGTTCTCGCGGAACATCCCGCTCTGCCGGAAAAGTTCGTCCACTAGAGTCGTCTTACCGTGATCGACGTGGGCGATTATGGCGATATTTCTTATTTTTTGTTGGTTCATCTGCCGTCAAAATTAGGGTGATTAGGGTCAAAATCAATTTTCGGAAGAGTAAATATATATCATGGCACAAGGATAATTCAATAAAAATCAAAACCTATTTTTTTCGCGTCCGTATGGGAGGCGTGCGTATTACAGCCTGTTAACACTATTTTGATATTTTTCTTGACATTTTCTTCTCCATATCTTATTTTGTTAATATTAATATCGAGAGGGAATAGACATCAGGACGATACAGGTGATCCTTGGTCATGCCTCAATAGCCACAATCCAGGTCTATACGCACGTCGAGGATAGTCAGATGTACGCCGCGATGAAGTCGCTCCGACAGATCAGCCAGGCGTGAGGTTTTTACGTGTCTCTTACTACTTGATCCGCTTCCCCATCAATCACTCCGACCTGCGGCATAAAAATGATGCGCTTACCATAACAAAAAACATTGACACATTCATGTACAAATATTATCTTTGATACATGAAATACGGGAGCCGCCTTAAAAGACAGAGACCAACTGTCGGAAAAACGTGGCTACCGCACACAAACAAACTTCTATATTAAGAGGCGTTACAAACATGGGGCTTACTGAATTTTTGGAAAAGATGGGGCAAGACGCGGCGTTTGCGGAAAAGTACGCTAAACTTGACGGTTTGGAAGCCATGTTCGCGGAAGCCAAGAATGATGGGTACGATGTATCTAGAGCGGATGTTGAACATATGGTCAAGGAAAAGGCGGCGAAGGGAGAACTTTCTGATGAGCAGTTATTTGCGATTGTCGGTGGGTATAATAGATATCTAGGCCCACTCCCTTGTAGACCTGGGACGCCATGTTGGGTGTAATTAGTGATGGGGGGACGGCGGGGAGGAATGCTATCCCCCCACATCATATCAAAATTTTTCTTTCAAACAGGAGTGGGTTATGGAACAAATCAGGCAATTTTACGAAAAGGTAAACGCTAGTGAGACTCTTCAAGCAAAACTGAACGAACTTGCCGAGCGTGAGGCGGGCTTTGAGGAACTTGCTAAGTTTGCGGAGAACGAGGGATTTAACTTTACCGAAGAGGATATGATGGCGCTGGTCAAGAAAAATAAAAGCGGAGAACTTTCCGATGACGACCTAGCGGCTGTCGTGGGCGGACTTAAAATTTCTTTTGAACCGCCGCCGGAAGACCCGTGGCATAGACCGGTACGTGACCGTTCTTCGGTGGGTATTCGCCTGAGGTTTGATTTTGGTAAATAATTATGAAGTTGAGTAAAAGGCTCGCGATCGTTATATTCCTGTTTTCGCTTGTGTTGAGCGCGACTGTAGGCGGTATCGGCTACAAGACCTTTATGAAGTCTGTTTTGGCCAGATACGAGGAGTTTGCTGTTTCCATTTTGAATCTCGCCCTCTCCTATATAGACGGCGACGATATGCAAATATGCCTTAAAACAGGGGAAAAAAGCGCCAAATACGAGGAAACTCAAAAAAGGCTTAATAATATAAAGGAAACCACCGGGGTAAAATATCTATACTCTTTTACTCCGGTAGACGGTAAAATAGTATATATTGTATGTGCGTTTACCAAGGCTGAGGGCGGCCAAAATACATTGCTTGATGTGGATGAATACCCCGACGAACTTTATCGCCTGCTTGCCGCCATAACAGAAGGCATACACATTATTCCGAACAATACCGATGAATACGGTTACGTGATGAGCGCGTTTGCTGTGATAGAAAATTCACAAGGGGAGTTTGTCGGAATTGTGGGCGTTGATATCGACATGCACGACATCATTTTCACGCTTCATTCCTATATTCTGACCGTTTTAATTAGCACGTTGCTGTTTGTGGTGCTTTTTACATGTTTGGTGTTTCTATATCTGCGCAGAAAAATTACGCTTCCGATTCAAACACTTTCAAAAATATCGGATAATTTCGTGAATCAGGAGTCGGGCGTAGAGTTAAAGCCTCTTTTAAACAGTATAAAAACTGGCGACGAGATTGAAGTTCTTTCAAAAAGTATGGGAAAAATGACGGCCGACATAATCACATACATCAATAATTTGCAAGCCGTTACCGCCGAAAAGGAACGGATTGGCGCGGAGTTAAATATTGCCACGCGGATACAGGCGAGCATGCTGCCCTGCATTTTCCCGCCGTTTCCGAATTATAGTGAGCTTGATATTTACGCGTTGATGCTGCCGGCGAAAGAGGTGGGGGGAGACTTTTATGATTTTTTCCTTGTTGACGACCACACGCTCGTGGTCGTAATTGCCGACGTATCGGGTAAAGGTATCCCGGCTGCACTCTTTATGGTTATTGCCAAAACTCTCATAAAAAACAACGCGCAATCCGGCAAAAGTCCGTCGGAAGTCTTTAAAACCGTGAATAATATGCTTTGCGAAAATAACGATACCGGAATGTTCGTTACGGCTTTTATGGGCTACCTTGAAATCAAAACCGGAAAATTCACATTCGTAAACGCGGGCCACAATCCCCCCGTTTTGCGTTCGGGTGAAAACTGCGGGTTTCTAAAAATAAACCCCGGTCTCATACTCGCCGGTATGGAAGGCGTATCTTTTAAAGAGAGTGAAATTATATTACAAAAAGGGGATGAACTGTTTTTATATACGGATGGCATAACCGAGGCAATGAATGGTGAGAAAGAATTATTCGGTAATCGCCGTTTGTTTGAAGTTATGAATGAATGCTTCGATTTGCAATTAAAGGAGTTCGTGGCGTCAATAAAGAACGAAGTTGACAGGTTCGCGGCAGGGGAAGAGCAGGCGGATGATATTACGATGCTTGCGTTACGGTTTAATCACTAGTTAAACTCAAATCATTTGCCTTTCGGCGAGTTCATAAAAAGCCCCTTTTTTTCTCATGAGCGCATCGTAGTCGCCGTCTTCAACGATTTTTCCTCCGCCGAGCATGATAATGCGCGACGCCTGTTTTATGGTTGATAATCGGTGGGCTATTACTATGCGCGTACATTTCAAAGAGGATATATTATCAGCAATATGCTTCTGCGTGAGATTGTCGAGTGCGGAAGTCGCTTCGTCGAAAAACAGAATTTTGGGTCTTTTGACTAACGCGCGGGCTATCAGCAATCTTTGTTTCTGCCCTCCGGACACTCCGCCGCTGCCCTCGGATATTATTGTGTGCATCCCCATCGGCATGGCTTTTATATCCCTGTCAAGCCCGGCCATTTCCGCCGCTTCCCACGCGTCGTCAAGCGTTTTGTGCGGGGCGGTGATGATTATATTTGAAAAAATGTCGCCGGAAAACAACTGACCGTTCTGCAAACAAACGCCTATGCACTGCCTTACCGACGTCAAATCGATTGTTTTCAAATCGTGCCTGTCATAATAGATCGCGCCGGTTTCCGGTTCTTCAAAGCCCAGCAGCAATCTCATTAGCGTAGATTTTCCGCAACCGGTTTTGCCTACGATGGCGATAAAATCGCCACTTTTTATTTTAATCGAAATATCATCAAGCAGCGGCGCGCCGTTTTTGTTGTAGCGGAATGTCAGGCTGTTTATTTCTATACTGCCCGAAAGAGAATTTACTACTTTTCGGTATTCGCTTTTTTCCGGCATGGCTTCCAAAATCGGTTTAATCATTTCTATTGACGGGGCAACGGTTGCACTTTTGGTAATAATCCCTCCAACGGCTAACATCGCGCTGTTTACCGCTGTAAACGCGGCGAAAAACGCCATGTAGTCGGCCGCGGAAACTTGTGACGTGCCGGCGAAATAATAAATTGCCAAACTGCCGAATAATGAAATCGTCATGGGTACGGCCTCCCCTATACGAACCAGTATCGGCGGTGTATATTCGAGGGCGGCGGATTTGGAATACATATCCGCCCATTTTGAAAAAGCGCGTCTCTCCGCTCCGGCAAGTTTAATTTTCTGAATGCCGGAAAACAGCATGAACGTAAGCCCCGAAAGTTTTGCTGAAATTTTCATCATCTTGCGCGACTTGCCAAACTTTATTAATCCCAAAGTTATCGAAAACACAAGTATGCAAAGGCTCGTTATGGCGCCCGGAAGTACAAGCGTCGGCGTGTAGTGCATCATCTGAAAAATATACGCAAAGGAAAACACCGCCGTAAGCCCGATTGTCAAAACACTTGCCGACATCGCTTCCATTAAGACATTAACGCTCATCACCCGACGCGCCAACTCACCCGATGAATAACTCTTGAAAAAAGATGCCGGCAGAGAAAAAAGGCGGTTCATTATGGCGCATTGAACCGTCAGGCTTAACCTTTCCTTAAATCGAGCAAGTAAAATAGTCCTTGTTAACGAAAACATCACCCCGCCAACGGCAACGCCAATGAGCATTACCGCTATGAGAGGGACATTACTCTTTATACCGACCGGTATCACCATATCAAATATCCGTTTGTTCAAAAACGGCATAAGCATCCCGGCCGCGGTAACTAAAAGCGACGCGATAAGGATGAACGATATATCCTTTTTTGTGATATTTTTCAGCATAAACACAACCAAATCGCGTGTCGTCATTTTTTTTGCGGGAAACGGACGGTAAAAATAAAAAACATCAGCGTTGATATTTTTTGCGTTTTTTTTATTGATTTTTACC
>JAITFQ010000088.1 GCA_031281225.1 Chitinispirillales bacterium | reverse complement strand
TGACGCTGCGTGAAGGCGGCGACGATTATTTTCTGTTAGATTATCCCAACACCGAAGTGCTTGACTCCATGTCGGAATTAGTCACAAGAAACATGGTACAAACCGGCGGCGGCGAGTTCATGGATTTTCGCACATCTCTCATCGACGCGTTGACAGAAGACGATTGTGAACTGTTTATAGAAACCATTAACCGCCTCCTTGCAAGCATCCCCTACGACGATTACATAAGCGCCATGAAACAGGGGCGGCGGTTAAAAATAAGTGCGCAGGAATGGCTCTACCGCTCCACCATCCTCGCGTTCCTGCGCGGATGCGGCGTGCTGACGTTCGGCGAAATGCACGGCAATCAGGGACGTTCAGACCTCATAGTGACCTGTCGGGGAAACACGTGGATAATTGAAATAAAAGTTGCCAAAGATAACGACTGCGAAGCGCAGGCGCAAGAGGCTATGAAACAGATTGACGACAGGCAATACGCCGAACCGCACAAAAACGGAAAAAAGGTGGGGATCGCGATTGATGACAATACGAGGCAGATTGGGGAGTGGGTGGAGGCGTGAGTTTTTATGCCGCCGTCAAATCGTTGCGGATTGCCCCAACCCACGAGTCACTTTGCCTGTCCGGCGATACCACAGTTGTTGGGCGGTGATTAACTATCCATTTTCCCGAGTATCTCAATACACCTGTCGGCCTCCTCCGCCGTTATTCTGGGATATACCTCAACAAAGTTTTCCGGTATATCTTTAGACATATTTATGTCATCGACCGCAACCCATTTTTTTATATGCGGGTGCGCTCGGATGTATTCGAGAATTTCAACGGAGCGGGTACGCGAGATATTTTCGTATTCGGGTCTTTTGGGCCCGCTCCCGTAACCGTGATAAATCGGGGTGTAGCCGTGGAGGTACTTTTGGAAATCGTGTATGCGGAGCAAAAAAGGGAGGTAGAATCCCATTCTTCCGATTCTCCAGTCGCTCGATACAACAATTTTGGCTCCAGTTACGTCGAGAATCCGTCTTATTTCTTCTACCGCCCCCTTGTTCCAGTCGTAATATGTCGCCGTAACGTCATATTTGTCGAATTCGCGGTAATTGACATTAAACTTGTCTTCAAGTTCTTTATACAATTGGTCCATCACGGCCTCATCGTTCACATAATCAAAGCGGCGCTGCGAGGACGGCTGCTGGATCACCCCGTCGATATCCAAAAACAGCGCCTTTTCAATCAGCTCATCGCTGAAATCAATAAATACGTCTTTTTTCTCCTCTTCCCGTTTGTTACGGGCATCCCAAAGTTCCTCGCTTGTCATCGGCTTTGGTACTACAATCTCAAATTTCATAATTGTTTCCTTATCTTGGTTAAACGTTTTTATTTTGTAAAACGCGGCACAGCATAATAACAACCGCGTTCATCACGTCAAAGAACGATTGGCCTATCGGTAGCGGGGTTTTGATTGTAACGCCCCTTTATACACCCCTGTCTTTCATCAATGCCCGGAAGCTGCGGTCGTAGGTTTTTTCCGCGGCTTTGGTGAAAAAGCAGGCGGGGAACTCGCCGTTTCCGGTGTGGTAGGCGAGGCAGGCGCAGCACTTCCCGCGGCGTTCGCAGGAGTAGGTGCAGGGGCAGGGCATGGAGGCATTAAGTTCACAGGGCATATCAGGCTCCTTGGTTAATGGATAAAGGCGCAATACATGAAGATAAATATACATGATGCCATGAATGCGTGTCAATAGCTAATATGCTGTGCCGCTTTATACTATAATTTATATTTCTATCGCTCCGGCGCCGAATAAACCGCTGCGGTATCCCGCGCAGCAACATCTCTTAGCGGTGATTCATTTTCGATTGAGGTACATCTCTTCCGCCCGATAGGAACTTCTGACGTATGGCCCGCAGAACACGTGTTTGAAACCCATCCTGAGGGCAGCTTCTTCGTAGGCGGAAAATTGGCTGGGAGAGATGAATTCCTCGACGGGTGTTTGGTGGAGGGAGGGGCGGAGATATTGACCTATGGTGACGATGGTGCAGCCGGAGGAGCGGAGGTCTTGTAGCAGTTCCTTTACTTCATCAACCGTTTCACCAAGCCCTGCCATTATTCCCGACTTGACAACGGAACGGTTGTCATCAGCGGCTCGTTTTAGTAATTTTAACGATTGAGCGTATATCGCTTGGGGGCGGATTGACGGGTAGAGGCGGTGGACGGTTTCCATATTGTGATTTAATATGTCGGGGCGGTTGTCGAGGACGGTCATCAATGCGTCGATTGACCCTTGAAAATCGGGTATGAGCACTTCTATCGTTGCCTGCGGAACTTTGCCGCGCAGGTGTTTGATAACATCCGCGAATGCTGACGCTCCGCCGTCGTGCAGATCGTCTCTAGTTACTGACGTTACTACCACGTGGCTGAGCCCCATCTGCGCGGCGGCCTCGGCGAGGCGTTTGCCTTCGTCGTAATCAACGGCCGACGGCAGTCCGGATTCCACGCCGCAAAACGCGCAGTTTCTCGTGCATACCGATCCGAGGATAAGGAACGCGGCACTGCCCCTGCTGAAACATTCGCCGCGGTTTGGGCATTTGGCTTCGGAGCATACGGTGTTCAGATTGTTTGTTGATAATAGACCAGCGACCTCGCCGTGGCGCCCTGAAAATCCCATGCCACGTTTTAGCCATGTCGGGAAACGAATTGCGTTATGCGGTTGTTGCTGGTTCATAGTTAATCGTATTTTTGCCGCATCCGCGCAGTAAGGATATTCATTTGTTCCCTGTATTTAGCTACCGTCCTCCTTGCCACCGGCAGGTTTTCCTTCTCCAATATTTCGGCGATTTTCTGGTCGGTGATGGGGGTTTTCGGGTCTTCGTTTTCGATTATTTGCCTGACTCTGTCCTTGACACGCTCGGCGGTTACGTCGGTACCGCTCTCCGTGGTTTGGCCCATTGCCTCGGTGAAGAAATATTTCAACTCGAATATGCCGTGCGGCGTTTGGGCGTATTTGTTGCTTGTTACGCGGCTGACGGTTGATATGTTCATCTCTATCATATCCGCTACGTCCTGCTGTTTGAGCGGGGCGATGTTCGGCGGGCCGTTTTCGAAGAAAACCTGCTGGCGTTCGATGATGGCGTACATCACCTTAAGTATCGTTGTCCTGCGCTGCTCTATCGACTTTATGAACCATGAGGCGCTGTTGAATTTTTCGCGGACGTACTCCTTGACCTCCTTTCGCGCCTTACTGCCACGCCTTATCATCGCGGCGTAACTTTTGTTTATGTGGAGGGTGGGGACACTGCGGTCGTTGAGTATCACTACAAACTTGCCATCCACTTTTTCCACAATCAGATCGGGAATTATCACAGACGACTTGCTCACAGCGAATTGGTTGCCGGGCTTTGGGTCGAGCGTTTTTATCATGTCGACTGCGTCCTGAACCTGCCGCGGCTCCACAGATAGCTGCCTTGCAATTTCTGGGATTTTTAATTTCTCAAAGAGAGCCCAGTAGTCGGTGATGATTTTCATCGCGATGGAGTCTTCCATTTTGCGGGCGCGCAGTTGCAACGTCAAGCATTCCCGCAGATCGCGCGCGCCCACCCCGGCCGGATCAAGTTTCCACAGCACGCCGAGCGCGTCGTCGACCTCGCCGACCGTGACCCCGGTGAAATCGGTGATCTCCTTCATGGGGATACGGAGGTAGCCGTCGTCGTCGAGGCTTCCGATGAGAAACTGGACGAGCAGCCTGACACGCTCTTCAACTTTCTTCTCCGCGAGTTGGTCCATGAGGCGCTCCTCAAGCGTTTCCTCATAGACGGACGCAGCCTCATAGCGCTCTTCGCCCGGGTCGGTTTCTTCGTTGAAAGAGTAGGCGTTTTCATATTCTTCTTCGAGGTACTCTTCCCAGTCTATGCAGTCATCGCCCCCGTTGAGTTCTTCGAGGTATTCGTCGTCGCCGTGCTCCGCGTCCTTGTCCTGATACTCTTCAGCCTCAATCTCCGGTTCTGCCTCGTCCTCTACTTCGAGCACCGGATTCAACTCCAGCTCGGCCTTGAGCATCTGCTCAAGCTGCAGCGTGTTCAGTTGCAGTATTTTCAGGGACTGTATCATCTCAAACGACATCTTTTGATTCTGTTGATGCCGCAGAGACATGCCGAAACCGAGATTCAAAACGCAGCCCTCCGAGGGTTTTCAGTTTGCGTTAATGTTGTGCTGTGCCGTCCGGCGACATCACGGTTGTCATCTTCCGCCAATCGGCCCTTGATGCCGGCGGGCCTGAATTCCAGCACCACCGGGCATCCGCTGAAACCGTATTTTTCGTAGATTTTGTTAGAGAGGAAGCGCTCGTAGGATGCGCCGAGCTGGTCGGGGTTGGTTATGAAAAAGCGGAAGCAGGGGAAAGGGGCGTTTACCTGTTTCGCGCCTAAGAAGCGAACTTCCTTGCCGGGGGTGACGGGGTGGGGGTGGGCGCGCACCCAGTTGAATATCTGATTTTCAAAATCCGCGCCGCCGACATTTATCGCCATTCGCTCCCTTACCTCAAATACTATATCCATAAGCGACGCAACACGCTGGCCTGTCAGCGCGGACAGTGAGATCATCGGGATATTTTTTAATTCCTGATATTCATTCCTCACATCCGCGACTAAATTGTCAAACGTCTTATGGTCTTTGGCCATGATGTCCCACTTGTTCCAAACCACCACCGCGCCTTTGCGGGAATCAAAAATTTTACGCAGGATGCGCATGTCCTGCACGCCTATTCCAACATTCACGTCAATCACCAGCACGCACACATCGCAGCGGTCTATGCTCTCAATCGCCCTCATATTGGAGTAATATTCGAGATCATTCTTCTTGACCCGCGCCTTTTTGCGCAGCCCGGCGGTATCAATCAGCACGATTTTTTTGTCACCGTAATTGAGCGGCGAGTCTATTGCGTCGCGCGTCGTTCCCGGCTTTGAATCCACTATCATCCGGTTCTGTTTTAGGAGTTTGTTGACTAATGACGATTTTCCCGCATTCGGTCTGCCGACTACCGCAACTTTTAGCCCGTCCGTCTCCTGAGCAACGCCGTCCCCGCCCCCGTCCTTAACGTTTTCCTGCGCGCAGTAAAGCGCTTCATCAAGCAAATCGCCGACACCCTTGCCGTGCAGCGCGGAGATTGGGTAAGGTTTGCCGAGACCAAGCTGCATGTACGCGGGGACCTCATAGACGGCCTTGGAGGATTCGGCCTTGTTCACGACCAAAATGGTTTTCGACGCGAATGAACGGCGTAGCTGCTGCGCGATAATTTGGTCGAGATCGGTAACGCCCGTCCCAAGTTCCACTACAAACAGAATCACCGCGCTCTCCCTCACCGCGATATCCACCTGTTCGTGGATCGCCTCGGGAATCGCCTCTTTTAAGTTGGGTATCAACCCGCCGGTGTCAACAAGCATAAACTCAACATCGTTCCACGCCGCCTTCACGTAATTACGGTCGCGGGTCACGCCGGCTACATCGTCCACCACGGCGACGCGCTTGCCGAGAATCCGGTTGAACAGGCTGCTCTTGCCGACATTAGGGCGGCCTACGATTGATATTACGGGAAGTTGGGGATTGGTCTCCATATAGACATGAATATATATGATGGCGGAGGTGAAAGATGAAAAATCAAAATAAGTGCCCCCCATCAGCCGGCGTATATTATATTTACAATATTGCAGTACCAGCCAACGCGTATCAAGAAGATATGCCCGCTCCGCAGAAGCAGCGCAAATGTTTATATTAATCTAACCACATGGAGCGTTTGCTATATATGCACATGACCGATTCCCTTCTGTCCCCCGCTGTCGGCGCCGCCATTGCCGCCGTGAGCGTTGCCGCTATCGGGTACTCTGTCGCGAAAGTCAAAAAGGACGATCTTTGTGAGAAAAAAGTCCCCGTTATGGGCGTCATGGGCGCGTTCGTCTTTGCCGCGCAGATGATTGATGTCACGATTCCGGGCACGGGCTCAAGCGGGCATATCGGCGGCGGGATTTTGCTTGCCGCGATGCTTGGGAGTTTTCCGGCGGCGCTTTCCCTGTCGGCGGTGCTGATAATCCAGTGCCTGTTCTTCGCCGACGGCGGACTGCTCGCCCTCGGCTGCAACATTTTTAATTTGGCGGTCGTCCCCTGCCTGATTGTTTACCCGCTGCTGTTTAAGCCATTCGTCAAAAAGGGCACAGCGCAAACGCCGGGCAGGATAACGGCGGCTTCGATAATAGCGGTTGTGGCGGGGTTGCAGCTTGGCGCGTTCGGCGTGGTGGTTCAGACGCATCTGTCCGGCATTACCGCGCTGCCGTTCGCGAGTTTTGTCCTTTTGATGCTGCCGATCCATTTCGTCATCGGCCTTGGCGAGGGGGTCGTGACCGCCGCGGTTCTCTGCTTTGTTTACAGGACGCGCCCGGAGATCATGGACAGCGCGCTCACCGGAACGCCCATAAAAGCCGGCGTCCCTCTGAGAAACACCATAATCTTATTCGCTACGATTACGTTAGTCGCCGGCAGCGTGCTCTCCATGTTCGCCTCGTCCTACCCCGACGGCCTCGAATGGTCGGTAGAGCGGGTATCGGGCCACACGGAGTTTGAAACCGAAAATCCGTTCATCGAAGCTGTGGAGTCGATCCACGAAAGAATCGCCGTCATGCCCGATTATGATTTCAGAGACGCGGGGGAAGATGGTTCCGCCGCCGGAACATCCGCCGCCGGCGTCGTCGGCGTCGCTGTCACATTCGCCCTCGCGGGCCTATCCGCGTTCGTAATTTCGCGGGTTAAGAGGAAAATTTCGTAGGGGCGACCCCTATAATTAAAATTTTTTATTGAATCCTTTCATGGCATCATATATATTCACGTTATGAAAGTTTTAGGATTTGATTGTGTTACACATTCCTAAAACATGCTGAAAGTCACAGTTTTTAGGATTCGATTATCATTTCATTCCTAAAACTTTGTTAAAAATAGAAGTTTTAGGAACTTACGGGCAGAAAATGGGGTGAATATGGGGCAAGTCATCCGGCACGGATATTTGGAAACGCTTGCGGATTTGCGGGATAAGAACCTGATAAAAGTCGTCACCGGCGCGAGGCGGGTCGGCAAGTCGACGCTTTTGGCGCAGTATCGGGACGTGCTGGCGGCGGAAGCGCCGGGCGTGTCCGCGCTGTCAATAAATTTTGATGAGCCGGAGTATCGGTTTTTGGCGGAGCAGGGGTGGAAAAATGTTTACGATTTTGTTGTGGGGGCGCTCCGCGCGGATAGCGTGAATTATGTTTTCCTCGACGAGGTGCAGAATATCCCGGAGTTTGAAAAATTGCTTGAAGGGCTGTTTGTCCATCCGCGGGTCGATTTGTACGTAACCGGTTCAAACGCTTACCTGCTGTCGAGCGAGCTTGCAACGCTGCTTACGGGCCGCGGGTTTGAGATAAATGTTTTGCCGTTTTCGTTTGCCGAGTATTTAGAATTTACGGGAAGCGGGGAAAATACCGACAGGGCGTTTGCAAGCTACGTCAGGGCCGGCGGGTTTCCCGAGGCGGTGAAACTGGCGGGGGTGAGCGAAAGCTACGCGTTTCAGTATTTGCAAACCGTTTACAAAAATATCTACGAAAACGACATAAAAACACGGTACAAAATTCATTCGGATATCTCGTATCAGGAGGTTATAAATTTTTTGGCGGATAGCGTCGGCTCGCCGGTGTCGCCCGGCAATATCGCGAAAGTTTTGACCAACGCCGGAAAAAAAATAGATAACAAATCGGTCACGAAATATATCTCCACGCTTACGGCCTCATATATGTTTTACCGGACGGATCGATATGATATAAAGGGGAAGCAGCATCTGGCTACGCAGGAAAAATATTACGCCGTAGACACAGGTTTTAGAAACGCGCTTTTGGGGAAAGAATTGTCGGGCGACGGCGGGCATTTGTTGGAAAATGTTGTTTTTTTGGAATTGCTCCGCCGAAAAAATCAGGTGTGGATCGGCAAAATCGGGAATAGCGAAGTCGACTTCGTAGCCCGCGACAGCGGCGGCGTCACGAAATACGTACAGGTTTCGCAAACCGTAAAAAACCCCGAAACACTAACCCGCGAGCTCGCCCCCTTCGACAAAATCCCCGACCACAACGAAAAAATCCTGATTACCGCGGACTACGAAAACGGCTCACGCAACGGAATAAAGCAGGTTAACATTGTAGACTGGCTATCAGGAGAAAAATGAAAAACGCAACAAAAAATCTATACGCCCTCGAACAGCTCTCCGCCGGAGGCACGTGCGTCCACCGGCTGCACCCGTTAGTTAAGTTGATGGCGGCGGCGGTTTTTATTGTGACGGTTATCTCGTTTGACAGGTATGCGCCCATGCGGTTGGTTCCATATATTTTTTATCCGATGATACTGACGGCGCTTTCTGAAACGCCGCACTCAATGCTCTTAAAAAGAGTTTTTATCGCGCTCCCTTTTTGCCTGTTCGCGGGAGTGACCAATGTGATGTTTGATACCGCCGCGGCTTTTACCGTGGGCGGCGTTGCGGTGAGTTATGGGGCGGTGTCGCTTGTTACCATATTGATTAGGATGTACCTCTGCGTTATGGCCGTGCTGATACTCGTATCGGTGACGCCGCTGTCGGAAATTACCGGCGAGATGCGGCGGCTGCGGGTGCCGAACATTTTTATTATCACGCTCGAAATGACCTACCGCTACATCGGCGTGCTACTGAACGAGGCGTACTCCATGATTACCGCGTATCGTTTACGGGGGGGTAATAAAAAGGGGGTTGACATAAGGGATATGGGCAGCTTTGCGGGGCAGTTGTTAATCCGCAGCCTCGACCGTGCGGAGCGGGTGTATAACGCTATGGCGTGCAGGGGATACGCGCTGCAAAACACGTTGCGCAGAAGCAGGAGGCTGACGCCCGGCGATATTATTTTTTTAGCGGTAGTTTTGATTTTATGCGCGACGTTTCGCCTCGTTGATGTAAACAGGCTGATTGCCGCAGGAATTTTTGGAGGGGTTTGATTGTGCTGACGATTCAAGGGCTGACGGCAATTTATCCTGACAAGACAAAGGCGGTTGACGGCATAGACCTGATTGTCAACGACGGTGAGAGCGTTGCGCTGATAGGTGAAAACGGCGCTGGCAAGACGTCGCTCTTGCTTGCGGTCGTCGGGGTGATTGAATCGTTAAGCGGCGTAGTTGAAATTGACGGCGTGCGGCTTGGTAAAAAGACGGCCGGCGAGATCAGGAAGAAAGCGGGATTAGTATTCCAAAATCCTGACGACCAACTGTTCATGCCGCTCATATATGACGACATCGCTTTCGGCTGCCGCAATCTGGGAATGCCGGAAGACGAGGTTAAGGCGCGTGTGGCGGATGTTCTTGACCGATTAAATATCGCACACCTTCGCGGCCGTTCGCCGTTAAAATTATCCGGCGGCGAAAAGCGCGCGGTAGCGATGGCGGCGGTTCTCGCGATGAACCCGTCGCTTTTGATGCTCGACGAACCGACCGCGTTTCTCGATCACCGGGCGAGGCGGTCGTTAGTTGAAACGTTAAAAAAGTTGAGCCAAACAAAAATCATAGCCACCCACGACATAGCTTTCGCCGCGGAAGTTTGCGACCGCGCGGTAATATTGAAAGATGGAAAAATCGCCGTCGACGGGGCGTCGTCATTATTGTATGATGAAAAACTGATGTCGGATTACAGGCTTGAAGCAATTGCGAAAGGATAGCTTTATGACATTGGAACATTTTTTCAACGAAAACCAAAACGTCGCCCTCGGCTTTTCAGGCGGCGTGGATTCGTCCTATTTGCTTTATGCCGGGCGGTATTACGGCGCGAAGGTAAAAGCCTGTTTTGTAAATTCCGTCTTTCAACCGAAATCCGAATTGGCGGACGCGCACAGGTTAGCCGAACAGATCGGGGCGGAAATTTCCGTCGTCGAAATTGACATTTTGAGCGACGCGCGGATCGTTTCCAATCCGCCTGAGCGCTGCTATATTTGCAAAACGCTTATATTCAAAATTTTACGCGAGATTGCGCTCGCGGACGGTATTTCGCTTCTCATAGACGGAACAAACGCCACCGACAACGCGGACAACCGCCCCGGCATGAGAGCGCTCGCCGAGCTCTCCGTCCGCTCGCCGCTCAGAGAGTGCGGCATAACAAAAGACGAAGTGCGCCGTCTTTCAAAAGAAGCCGGCCTGCTAACATGGGACAAACCCTCATACTCCTGTCTCGCCACGCGCGTACCGTTTGGGCAGGTGTTAACAGGAAAATTGTTGCAACAGATAGAAGAAAGGGGAACGGCATGAATAAACAGAATACGCTCGACATTCTGCAAAAAGTACGGGCGGGGGAGGTCACCCCCGAAGACGCGCTGATGAAGCTCTGCACAAAACCGTTTGAAGACCTCGGCTACGCAAAGCCCGACCATCACCGTGAGCTGCGGCAGGGGATACCGGAGGTGATATACGGCGCGGGCAAAACCCCGGAGCAGATAACAGGCATTGTAAACGCCATGACTGAAAGAGGGCAGCGGTTAGTATTGATAACAAGGCTTCTGCCGGACGCCGCCGAAGCCGTAGGGAAAAACATTCCCGCTTTGCAATATCACGAAACCGCGCGGATCGGAACCGTCGGCGAGTTTCCAAAACCCGACGGCATAGGGAAAATCGTAGTGGCGACAGGCGGCACAAGCGACATGCCGGTAGCGGAAGAAGCGGCGGTTACCGCCGAAGCTCTTGGTAACGATGTTGTCCGGCTGTACGATGTCGGCGTAGCGGGCCTGCACAGATTGCTGTCGCGTCTCGACGTGATAATGAGTGCGCAGGTAATCATCGCCGTAGCCGGAATGGAGGGGGCGCTTGCGAGCGTTGTGGGCGGCTTAGCGGATTGCCCGGTGATCGGCGTGCCCACGAGTGTTGGTTACGGCGCGTCGTTTAACGGTGTGTCGGCATTGTTGACAATGCTGAATTCATGCGCGAGCGGCGTCAGCGTCGTTAATATTGATAACGGGTTTGGGGCCGGGTATCTGGCCAGTATAATAAATCACCAAACCATATCGTAGGGGCGACCGTCCCCGGTCGCCCGCTCCGAATCAAACAACAATAATTGAACCCAAAAATAATAAGGAACGTGAAATATGAAAACAATTTTTTTCGAATGTAACATGGGTGCGGCGGGCGACATGCTGATGGCCGCGCTGTTGGAACTGCACGACGACCCAAAGGGGTTTTTGAACAGGCTGAACGCAATCGGTATTCCCGAAGTGATTGTCGCCGCGGAGCCGTCCGTGAAATGCGGGATAACGGGGACGGGCGTGCGTGTAAAAATTGGCGGGCGTGAGGAGCATTGCCACGACAGTCACGATCATTCTCATAACGGTGATGATGATCATCATCACGACCATGACCACGATCATCACCATGATAACGACGACAATCATCACCACCATGGCGACAGCCATCACCACAACAGCTATCACGACATAAAACATTTAATCGACCGCCTGACCCTCTCCCCTAATGTAAAGAAAAACGCCCTCGCGGTCTACACGTTAATAGCCGAAGCCGAAAGCCGCGTGCACGGCGTATCCGTTGACAAAATTCATTTTCACGAAGTCGGCGAGCTTGACGCCGTTGCCGACATTGTGGGCGTCTGCATGTTGATGGAGGAGCTTGCGCCCGATACCGTTTTGTCAACTCCGGTCAACACCGGCAGCGGCCACGTCCGCTGCGCCCACGGCGTCCTCCCTGTCCCCGCCCCCGCTACCGCACGCATTTTGCAAAATATTCCCATATATAGCGACAAAACATCCGGCGAGCTATGCACGCCGACCGGCGCGGCTTTGTTAAGGCATTTTGTCAAGGAATTTCGCGAGATGCCGGTGATGGCCGTCAGCAAAATCGGTTATGGCATGGGGAAAAAAGATTTCGACAGGGCAAACTGCGTCAGGGCATATATCGGAAACATTGTTGACGATAATATCAATGCCCCCGCCGTCGCCGAACTCTCCTGCAATCTCGACGACATGACGCCGGAGTCTATAGCGTTCGCGCAGGAGCTGTTGTTACACGAAGGCGCGCTTGACGTCTGGACAGAATCGATAGGGATGAAAAAAAGCCGCCCCGGAATAAAATTTGTCTGCCTGTGTACCGACGCTGCAAAAGAAAAAATGTTATCCCTCATATTCAAGCACACAACCACCCTCGGCATAAGAGAAAACATCTGCCGCAGGTATACTTTGCAAAGGGAGCATACGGAGGTCGAAACGAATTACGGAATTGTACGAATAAAAACCGCCAGCGGCTACGGCGTAAAAAAATCAAAACCGGAATACGAGGACATAGCAAAAATCGCCCGCGAAAACGGAATATCAATACAGGAGGCGGCTTCTTGGGTTTATAGACTCCACGATTGAATATTGCGCCTGTGCCGTCCGGTGATGTCAGAGCTCGGCGATTAGCCAAGATATTTTTTGAGTTTTGTGATGACATCTTCAATGTCGACAGGTTTACCAAGGTGGTCGTTCATCCCGGCCTCGATAGATAGCTCTATATCTTCACGTAAAATATTTGCTGTCATTGCGACAATTGGGATATTTTCCGCTTCCGGCAATCCGCAGGAACGTATCCGTTTAGTCGCTTCATATCCGTCCATTTCCGGCATCTGTATATCCATGAATATAAGCCCGTAATCATTTGGCGCGGAGATAAATTTTTCACAGGCTTCAACTCCGTTAACGGCGAAGTCTATATGTATTCCGGTGTCTTCAAGGAGAACCAATATAATTTCGCGGTTTATCTCAACATCTTCCGCGATCAAAATCCGCTTTCCGATGAATATTCCATCGGTAGATACGGTTTCTTCTACGGTATGTAAATTTTTTTCCGCGCTTATTTGGACGGTGATCTCAAAAACAAACGAAGCCCCATTGCCAAGCTCGGATTCAACCCAAATCTCGCCGCCCATCATATCGACAATATGTTTTGATATGGGAAGGCCAAGCCCTATCCCACCATATTTACGCGATCTTCCCCCGTCCGCCTGCTCAAAAGGTTTGAACAGGTCTTTTTGCTGCTCGTTCGATATGCCGATTCCGGTATCCTTTACCGTAAAACGGATTGTACAGGAGTCGTCTGTTATGGCCGTTTTTCTTGCGATCAACGCGATAGAACCATGTTCAGGCGTAAATTTAACAGCGTTGGAGAGAAGATTTAATATGACTTGCGCAAGACGCTGTTCATCGGATATTATGTTAGGGGGTATGGCACTATCTATGTCAACTTCAAATGATTGATTTTTCTTCTCCGTTTGCAAACGGGTGGTCTCTTTTACGTTGTTAATTATGTTCTCAAATATACATTCGCTATATGACAATTCAAGGTTATCGCTTTCAATTTTTGACATATCGAGAATATCGTTGATAACCGTTAACAGATGATGCGCCGCTTCGCTTATATTGTTTAAACAATTATCCCGCCGCTCTTTATCCTCGTTTTTTATACCTACGGACGCCATACCGATGATAGCATTCATGGGGGTGCGCATCTCGTGGCTCATACGGGCAAGGAAATCGGATTTCGCACGGGCGGCTTGGTCGGCCAGTTTACGGGCTTGGTCGGCCAATTTTCGGGCATGTTCGGCCTCATACTTGGCCTGTACTATTTCGGTAATATCGTCAAACTCGGTCATGATTCCCATAAATATTTCATTGTCATTTATCATGGGGGATATGTGAACGAGATACGTACGGATTTCTCCATCCTGCCCGAAATCGATACTCTGCTCAACAATAGACGTACTCATAACGCCGAGAGCGTCCTCAAACAACCTTTCTATGATACGGATAAAACTATGCGTTGAGATACTGGTGAACAGCTCCTTAAATGTTTTTCCCCGAATCTCATCCGCGGAAGTTTTTTTGCTTCGCTGCAGATACGATTCGCTGGCAAGAACGGCTTTTCCGTCGGTGTCAAAGACTAAAATGATATTTGGCGTCGTTGAAAGTATCAGGTTTATATATTGCTGCAGCCTGGATTTTTCTTGAATGTTTAGTTCGTGCCGCTCCTCCAACTGCCCCGCCATGGAATTAAACGCGGTGGCAAAATCGCCCATAAAATTCACACGCTGTTTATAGTCGCCTTGCGCGATTTGCTGCGCTTGCCAGGTCAAATGTCTCAATGAGGCATGCAAGGATTTCAACGGAGCGGCTATTTCATTACCGGACGAGGGGAGCTCGTCCGTGAGGTCGCCTTTTGACAAAGACCTCGCCAGTCTGTTCGTCTCTATGACGCATTCGGCAAAGTATTGAAGCCCGCTACCGAGGTCTTGAAAACCTTCGGGCAGTTTTTCGATGTCTAAAACAGCATTTGCCGGTTCGTATATGACATCGCGCAAATAGTTAAATAAAACTTCAGCAACGGGCTCCACAGTATGCGCTTTCTTTCGTTATCTAGTCTGTAGCTCTTAACCCTTATTTCATTTTTCTTCTAGAATTACCCCATTAAAACGGCAGACCCTGTCGCCGCTCGCCCAGCAGTCTACCTCACGGACGCTGTACTTCTTCCCCGTATACGCTTCAAGAATACCGGCAATAAAGCCCTCGTCGTAAGTACACACGTTTTCGTTTGTAATGGGCAGCCCGCTACAATCCAAGTCCTCTTCGACCGTAAGCACAATTTTTCCAGTGTCGGCATCAAAAGTCTCCATGCGCAGAATGCCGATCTTTAAATCCTCCAATGATTTTTGCAAGTTGGCGACAAAAGCATTAAAATCCGCCTTTAAGTCCTGCGTGTGCTTGGCAAACTCAAATCCCGCCAAAAATCCGGCGTTGCGAAAATGTTCGTTGGCCTTTTCGAGGCCATACGCCTTGCTAAGCTCGTCGAGCATCGTATACTGCATCAAGCGATATACGAGAACTGGCATGTCTTCACCCAAGTCTCCGCGCCCGCCCTTGATGTCGCCTAAGTTTTCCCAAGCAAAATTTTCATGCTTGTCGGTCTTCGTGAAAATGTTTTTGTGTTTCATTTGTACGGCTCACCTTTTTTAAAATGGATTGAAAATCGCACGGGCCAGCGCAGGCAAGATACCTGCCCGATTTGCGCAAGCCTATAAGACGAGGTACGAAAAACCCACCCCTAATATTATAAGTATATATTATGTCACAATCAAATTACATCTTTTTTATACAAAACATCTTGTGCCCCCCATTGTACCTGCACCGCCCGCCAACTGCACGACAGCCGTGATGTTGCCGGACAGCACAAGTAATTTAACTTTATTTTTTTTATCTTTGACTTTACTCTGCCCATATAGTATATTGGTGGGGTGTTGCCGAACGGCGCAGATGTACTATATTAACGGACAAGTATCGGAGAGGTGCCCGAGCGGTTGAAGGGGCGCGCCTGGAAAGCGCGTGTACGCAACCCGTACCCAGGGTTCAAATCCCTGCCTCTCCGCCATTTTTTTGGACATACGAAGTATACGCGCGAAAGGTGCAAATACCCCCGCAACCGTATACTCACAATAAAAAACGGGACCAGGCCCTGCGCAACCGTAGGCTGTGAACCCCGCCAGGCCCGGAAGGGAGCAACGGTAAGCGGAATCTTGGTGTGCCGCAGGTAAACTTGGTCCTTTTTCTTTTGCGGATAATTTATATGGCATACATTGTTTTCGCGCGAAAATGGCGGCCGCGCAGCTTTGGCGAGGTTGTGGGGCAGGAGCATATCGTAAGCACCCTGTGCAGGGCTATTGAGACGGACAGGGTGGCGCACGCCTACATCTTCACGGGGACGCGCGGGGTGGGAAAGACCACCATCGCCCGCATACTCGCCCGCGCCCTCAACTGCGAAAAGGGGCCGACGCCCACGCCGTGCGGGGAATGCTCCGCCTGCAAAGACATCCTCAGCGGGATGGGGTTCGACGTGATGGAGATCGACGGCGCGTCGAATAACGGGGTGGACGACATAAGGGAACTGCGCGAAAATATCGGATACTCGTCAATGGCCGGAAAGCATCGCGTCGTCGTTATAGACGAGGTGCACATGCTCACCAAATCGGCTTTCAACGCGTTTCTTAAAACATTGGAAGAGCCGCCGCCCAACGTAATTTTTATTCTAGCGACGACCGAGCCGGACAAAATCCCCGCCACAATCCACTCCCGCTGCCAAAGATACGACTTCCGCCGCGTAAGTGCGGAACGGATCGCCGCGCATCTCGCGAAAATATGCGAGGCGGAGGGGGTAGCGTTCGAAAAAGCCGCGCTGACGCTCGTTGCCCGCAAGGCCGAGGGGAGCGTGCGCGATTCGCTGAGCCTGCTGGATCAGGTGTGTTCGTTTTGCGGCAGCGACCTGTCGGAAAAAGGTGTGCGCGAGGTGCTTGGGCTTGTGGGGACGGATGTCTACCGCGGGCTTATGAAAAATATCAGGGAAAAAGATCAGGCGCCGGCGCTGGAAGTTGTTCAAAAAGCGCTGTTTGACGGGTATGACCTGCACGAGTTCATCGCTGGTTTGCAGGAACATTTGAGAAATCTGCTGTTCGCCCGGATCCCCGGGGCGCTTGAAGTGCGGGGGGTGGATTTGGACGCTGACGAAGCGAAGGTTTTTGCCGACGAGGCGAAAGATTTTGCCGAACCGGACTTGATGCGGATGTCCGAAATTATCAAAAAAGCCCAGTACGAGTTAAAAAGAAGCGCGTACCCGCAGTTTTTGGTGGAAATTATGGTGTTGAAACTGCTGTATCTCGACAGTTCGGCAAGCGTTGAGCAGTTGTTGAAATTCGCGAAAGAGCACAGAGGCGGGGACGTTAAAAAAAAAGTTGAATTGACGCAAGAACCGCCACCGCGCAGTGTTACTACCGTAGAAACGGCAACCCGTCGCCCAAATGTTGATGAACAGGCGCCGGTCAAAACGGGCGTCAATACAGAGAAAACAGACAGGCAAACACCGCCCAAGACGGATACCGGCACTAAAAACACGCCTGCCGATGCCCTCGTCGCAGAGGCAGCAGTTTGCCGCCCGCTTGCCGCCGCCGCGCAGAACGCAAATATCAATAAAGACATAGAAAAAGAACCCATAATACAGGTTCTGCTAAACATATTCGACGGCGAACCGCTAAACCAGTAACCAAAAGGGGAACAAACATGAAGAACATGGACAAAATGCTCAAACAGGCGCAAAAAATGCAAGCACAAGTGATGAGGGCGCAGGATGAGCTGCAAAAAAAAGTGTACGAAGGCGCCGCCGGCGGCGGCATGGTCAAAGTGGCGATGAACGGCAAAAACGAGCTGAAATCAATCACCCTCAACCCCGAGGTGGTTGATCCTGACGACATTGAGATGCTCGAAGACCTGATTGTAGCCGCCCACTCAAACGTGCAGGAGCAGATCAAGGCGGACTCGGATTCGATGTTCGGCTCAATACAGGGCGGCCTTAAACTGCCGGGGATGTAGGCCGATGCTCGACAGCCTCGAAGACCTCGTATCCGCCCTGACCAAACTACCCTCAATAGGCCGCAAGAGCGCGTGGCGCCTCGCGCTCTACCTGATGGAGAGGCCGGAATCGGAGGTGCGGTACCTGGCCGACACCATCGCCGCTGTCAGGCAGAAAGTCAGGCGCTGTACAGCCTGTTTCAATTACAGCGAGCAGGAAATATGCGCCGTATGTTCATCATTATCCCGCGATAAATCGCTGATTTGCGTCGTCGAAAAACCCACCGATGTTTTTACAATAGAGAACGCCGGGCGTTACCGCGGGCTGTACCATGTGCTCGGTGGGTTGTTATCACCGCTGAACGGAATAACTGCGGAAAAATTGCAATTTCCACGGCTCATGGAACGATTGCGCACGGGCGGAGTCGGCGAGGTGATAATTGGCCTTGGCGGAAGTTCCGACGCGGAAACAACATCGCTTTACATCGCGAGAATCTTGAAAGACGAAAACGTAAGAGTCACAAGATTCGCCCGCGGGCTGCCAGCAGGGCTTGAACTCGAGCACGTCGATCAGTTGACATTGACGCAGGCGCTTAGCGAGCGTATTGATGTCGTGCGGGGCTGGGGGGGCGGCAGTAGTGCCGTCTGAGCCTGATTTACCTTTTTAACCCATTTTCGCCCCGCCGGCAATTACCCGCTTTCTTTTTTTATGCGCGGATATTATTTTGACTATTGGTGTAATCTAATGATATCGTCGTAGGCGCAATATTTGATAGTGCCTTCAATACTTAAGGAACAGCATTAATGCGAATCAAAAAATACGTTGCGAAAAGCACGCGGGAAGCATACGAGCAGATTAAGGCGGAGCTCGGCGAGGACGCGATAATCCTCAAGCACGAGAAAGTGCCGAAAATGTTCGGCGGCACCGAGTACGAGGTCACCGCGGCGATTGACGAGAACGCGCCTGCGCAAAAGAAAACAGAATTTCCGCCGCTGCGCGTGTCCGGCGCCGATGCCGGCGCGGGGGCGGGTACAGGCATAGACGCGAGCACAGGTGTTGATTCCGGATTGTACGGCCCCCCCTCCCGCCGGACGGCGCCGCAATTTGACACCCCGCCGCCAAAACCGGAAATGCCGGAACCAGCAGTGCCCGACATACGCCCCTATTTTCCACAAAAACAACCGCCGTACGCGAATCAGGATAGGGGCGATTCCGTAGATGCCGGCCAATATCAGCGGCAAAGGACTGTGGCGTCCGCCAAACAGCCGCATCCGTCCCGGCAGGACTACGACGAGATATCCGAAATCAAAGCAGATATTCAGGAACTCAAGGAGCTTGTCAAGACCATACTGGCCGGCGCGGCGAAACCGGGCGCGGGCGGGATGATCGGCCCCGGCAGCCCGATTCCAGCACCGGAGTACGGCAGCGCCGGCGGATGGAACGCTTTTGTCAAGCGGCTCACGGACTCAGAGGTCAAGCCGGAGATCGCGAAAAAATTAGTTAACTCAATACGCGGCGGCGGACAGGTCACAGACGCAGAACTTGAAAAGAAATTGATTGACGCCCTGAGCGACCAGTTCCCGACATCAGGCCCGCTCAAACTGAAAAAGGGCGCGCCGCTGACGATTGCGTTCGTAGGCCCCACGGGATCGGGCAAAACCACTACGCTCGCGAAACTCGCCGCGCACTGCTGCTTCAACAAGAGCAAGAAAATCTCCATCATCACCGCGGACACATACCGAATTGCCGCCATCGAACAGATACGTATGTTCGCGGATATCGTCAGCGTGGGGCTGCAGGTTGTGTTCTCGCCAGATGAGATTCCCGACGCGCTCGCGGCCTGCGAGGGGAGCGATGTTGTGTTTGTCGACACGGCAGGCAGGAGCCAGCGGAATAAGGAGCACATGGAAGAACTCAGGCTTTTAGTTGATGTGCTGCGGCCCGACGAAACGCATCTTGTTTTGAGCGCGACGACGAAGGATTCGGACTTGCTTGATATGGTGCATAATTACCGCAACGTGCGGGTAAACAGGCTGCTGTTCACAAAGCTCGACGAAACCGCGCGGTTGGGAAATATTTTTAATGTGGTGAGCGAACTCGGCATCCCCGTTTCATATTTTACGGCGGGGCAGAGCGTACCTGATGATATTGAACTGGCGCAGGCGGGGAAATTTGTCAAGAAATTGATGGAAGGGCGTACATTGTGACCGATCAGGCGCAAAAATTACGCGAAATCGCGAAAAACGCGGATGCCAGGCCGTCCGTACCGTTGAAACGGGCGGCGGGCGGGCGCTGTGTGAGCATTGCCGTGACGAGCGGCAAGGGCGGGGTGGGTAAAACTACGCTCTCCCTCGTCCTCGCGTCGAGCCTGGCGAAGCTCGGCAAAAAGGTGTTGATGATGGACGCTGATCTCGGCCTCGCCAATATTCACATACTTTTGGGCATCTCGCCCCGTTTCAACATCTCCCACGTTATTTCGGGGGAATGCGGAATCGGCGACATCCTGATAGAAGCTGCCCCGGGCGTGTACCTTGCGCCGGGCGCGTCGGGGCTTGAGCGGCTTGCCAACCTCGACGCGGGGAGGCTTGAGCGGCTGCGCATGGATTTTATGGGGCTTGAGGGGGAATACGACTATCTAATTATGGACACCGGCGCGGGGATAGGTTCTACGGTGACCGGTTTCGTCCGCCACGCCGACAGAGTGCTGCTCGTCATGACACCCGACCCGTCCTCTCTAGCCGACGCCTACGCGATGGTGAAAGTTTTGTACGAAAAGGGGAATACAAACGTCGCTGTTGCGGTTAATATGGCATCGGGCGACCGTCAGGGGCACGAGGTGTTTGACACGCTCAATAAGTTAGTTGTAAAATTTTTGAAGAAACCCGTCGAACTATATGCTATTTTACCTAATGACGGCGAAGTGCAGTCGCTTGGCCGCAGGCAGGCGCATTTGGCGGGGCAAAAAGCGGGCAACCGCTTTTACAGTCTCACGGCGGATTTGGCGAGAAAACTCAGCGGGGCCCCGGTTTCCGCGGGTGGCGGCTTTTTTGACCGGTTTTTTGGAGGGGCGTAATGGGTAAAAAAAAAGAGGAATATGAGGATGAGGACGATCTCATAGAAACAGATGAGGCCCTAACCAACAAGGCCTCGGCGATGGTCATTTGGACGAAGCGTTCGGCGTTCTTCCTCGGCTTTTGCGCGTTCATCGTCATGTTCATGCTGAGCTTTGATTTCGAGAACTATCTTGAAGCGAGGAGCTTTGCCATCGCCATGGTGAAGGGGTTTTGCGCAGGGCTTCTGTTTTGGACGGCGGGGCTTATTATGGGCAATATTTTTTTAAAAGGGCTGATTGCTGATATCCCGGTAGACCAAAGCCATTTAGTCGACGGCGGTGTGTTGCAACGCGTATACCTGTACCAGCAGCGGCTTAATTATGACATGGACGGGAACGTAATACAGGTAGACCCGCGTACAGACACGATTGTAAAAAAAAGCGTCAAAAGCAAAAAAGTGTGAAAACAGGGTGTCTTTATATCTATATTTATGTATAAGGACAGTATAAATCAGATAAAAATGTATGTGAGGCGTATCAATGGTGGGATTAGACAATCTATGGCGGGAATTTAAAGAAACGGGCTCCAAGGTCGCTAAGGACAAGCTGCTCGTCGAGTATTCCCACATTGTAAAATACACCGTCCAAAGGCTTGCGGTGAACCTGCCGCCGTCCGTCGACCGCGGCGACCTCTACGGCGCTGGAATTTTAGGGCTTATCAAGGCGGTAGACAGTTTTGATCCGGAGCGCGGGTTCAAGTTTGAAACTTTCGCGGGTCACAAGATACGCGGGGCAATTTTAGACGAACTGCGCGCCCTCGATTGGGTGCCACGGTCGGTAAGGCAGAAAGCGCGCGACCTGCAAAAAGTATTCATCAGACTGGAAAACAGATTAGGCCGCTCCCCTTATGACGATGAAGTATGCAAGGAATTGGGGATGAGCATAGACGAATACGAACAGATGCTCTCGGACGTTACCCCCACAACCGTCATCTCCCTCGACGAAACAAAGGTCGATCGGGCCTTTTCGGATTCAAAGGAGATGAGGCTCATTGACCAGATTGAGGACCCCGAAAGCGCCAACCCGTACCAAGTACTCGGGCAAGAAGAATTAAAGAGCACGCTCAAAGGCGCGCTCGCCGATCTGCCGGAAAACGAGCGGGTGGTTGTGGCGCTCTATCACTACGAAGAGCTTACACTCAAAGAGATCGGCGAGGTGCTGAACCTAACCGAGAGCCGCGTGAGCCAGTTACACTCAAAAGCGATGATAAAGCTACGCTCAAGGCTGCATCAAAAACTCGGCGATTGAGCGGGGTCTTTACGGGGAGGACGCGTGTGAACAGCATTAACGTCAACATACCGATAGTAAACCTCCCAACTGTCGCCCAGCATCAGGCCGCCGCCCAGCACGCGCCGGTTGCGCAGCAAACCCAAAACGCCGACAACGCGCGTGACCAGCTCGACCTGCGGATGAGAATCGCAAGGGAAGTGGAAGAGGCGGAAGGCAAAACAGTCGACTCCAAAGACCACCAAGAAGGGGAAAAACGACGCTCCCGTAAAGGGGAAAAGGAGGAGGGGGAAAACGACGAAGAGAAAGAGGAAAGGCCAAGCGAGATCGCCATCACCATGACCGATAGCGGCAGAATCATAGACCTGGAAGCATAATGACCGATAAAAAAACAAACCCCGACCGCATAAGAAAAGTCACCCAAAGCGTGATGGACCTCCCCACGCTACCCACCGTTGTGGCCAAAATGTTGCAGATGATCGACAACCAGCGCACGTCCGCCGACACCCTGGCGCGCCTCATATCCACCGACCAAGCGCTGACCGCAAAACTCCTAAAGCTCGCGAACTCAGCCTACTACGGTTTTTCACGGGAGATATCGACGGTAAACATGGCGATTGTGGTACTCGGTTTCAACACCGTAAAAAACATGGGGCTGTATCTATCCGTGTTTGATGTGTTCAAAAATTCCTCATCCGCCTCCGGTTTCGACGCGGTCAAGTTTTGGGAACACAGCGCTGCTTGCGGCGTAGCGGCGCGCATGCTCTCAAAAAGCAGCGGATCCCGATACTCCGGCGAGGCCTTCGTCGCCGGCCTGCTGCACGATATGGGCAAGATGATCCTAAGCCAGTACTTCGAAAACGAACTGGTCGAAGTGATAAACACTACGCGGGAAGGGGACGGCGACCTTGACAAAGCGGAGATGGAAGTTTTGGGGGTAAGCCACGGCAGGGTCGGCGCGTGGCTCGCCGAAAAGTGGAACCTGCCCGCCATAATCAGCGATACCGTAATGCACCACCATGAACCCTGGAACGCGAAAACCGACCCGTCGTTCGTAGCCCTCATCACCGTAGCCGACATCCTCTGCCACCTCACGCAAATCGGGAGCTCCGGAAGAAACGGCTGCCCCAAGTACGACGAGCGCCTGTGGCATATCTTCGATGGCGCCTCCATACCGTTGGACGAAACCGACCTGGAGCGGCTGCAGATGGAATTTTTAGCCGAATATGGAAAATCCGAAGCGTACACATCTGTCGTCCGGGAGGACGACGCCGAGTGGATTGATTAGCGACAGCGGGGGGATAACAACCGGCCCGCCAGGGCGTTACGGGGCAAAAGCCCCGCCGCCATAAAAAACATTTACTCCTTAATTTACCTGACCCCGACCATCAATGAAACACGCTCCCTCTTCCCATTTGATGTAACAATCACGCCTTTAACCAAATACGCCCCCTCGGAAACTATCCTGCCGTTTCTGTCGGTCAAGCCCCATGTGGCGATGACGCGGCGGGGTTCGGCTGAATCGGCCGCAGGGGCATTACGCGCGGCTCCCCAATTCACGCAATCGTCGACAACAATTCGATTGACGATGTTGCCCGACGCGTCGAAAATAGTCAACTCGCCATCGTCTACACGCCTGCCCTGCCAAAAGAAGCTCATCATTCCCGACTGCCTGCTTACAGGGTTCGGGCCTGCTGTGAATCCGCCTGTCAGCACGTTGACCGGCGTAATGGCCGCATTGTCGTCACCCGAATTAAAGCCTGGGATTTCCCGGCCGGAAATGTGTATGGAAACCGAGGAGAGCGTTACCATCGCTGTGCCGGAAAGAAGCCGGTTTGCGGCCGAAGTCGCTCGAACCGTCAACGCGGCTTCATTTTCGTCTATGGCTACCGTCAAGAGCCCGCTTGAATCTATTGATGTGCCCGTTGCGCTGTTTCCAACAATATCCCACGCCACGCCTTGACTGGGATTGTTTGTCCCTTCCACCGTCGCTGTGAATTGCTGCGTTAAACCTTTTTCCACGGATGTCGCTGGCGGGTCGACGGTTACGCTTAATATTTGAGGTACGCCCGTAATCGCGTCTATGAGATCCTGATGGTTGGGGGCGATGCTGTGGGGAGGATTCCTGCGGATAATCCCGAAAGAATGCCCGCCGCTGCTTTCAAAACCGCCGTTATCCCACCAAACCGCTACCATGCCTCTTTCACGCGCTTCACGGATATAATCCTCGGCGTGCTGAGGCCTTTGTTCGTTGCGGAGGGTCTGGTTAGCTCCGGGGCCGGAGGCATTGTTAGTAGAACCCCATTCGCCCATAATAACAGGCAGGCCTAAAGCGTTTGCGCGTGTCTGAACGCTGTTGAGATCGCTTCTTAAAGTCGTTAATCCGGGGGCGCCATAACTCCCCTGACCGTCGTGAGCCCAGGCGAACGGCGAGTAGGTGTGGACGGAGAAGATGATTCTACTGCTGCTGATATTGGTGCCGCTGATAGTGTTGCCGGCGTCATTGGCGTTGCGGACATAGCCAACATTGTTGGCGGTCACAGTGGTCCGGTGCTGGGGCAGGTCGACCGGTACCCTGAAACCGTTCATCGCATTATTATTTGAGCCTGCCGCAACAGTCGGCACCATGAGGAACCTGTTGGTGTTGTTACCGCCGGAAGCCCTCACCATGTCGACAAACACCTGATTGAGATGATTGACATTCCGGCGGACCTCTACGGTTCCGCCATTCCATTCCCCTTGGCCGCCTTCGTGCCGCGGTTCGTTAAGCCCCGCTAAAATCAATCTTTCGTCATAGTCTTTGAATGCTTCGGCAATTTGCTCCCAAATGTTCCTTACAAAAATATTCCCCGCGTGGGTAGCCTGGCTTGCGTCACCGCTTCCCAAATTTAAAACACGGTTTTCGTGGTGGGTGTTGAGGATAACAAACATCTCTTCCTCAAGAGCCCAATCGACGACCTGCTTAACCCGCGCCATCCAGTGTTCGTTGATTAGCCAGTTGTTACTCGGGTTGGCGACTTTATGCCAGGTCACCGGGATTCTTATCGTACCGAAGCCTTGATGCTTGAGCTCTTGAATAAGGCTTTGGGTGGTTACGTTTGCGGCTCCGTCAAGCCATGATGTTTCAATAGCGGTGATTGAGTCTGCGGTTGTATTGGCGTGACGGCCCACCGGTTGATTGGCGTTGAAAGCGTCGAAGGTGTTGCCGAGATTCCAACCCGTCCCTATTCGCGCGACGAACTCGTGAGCGTTCGCCAAGTCTGCCGCAGCCGCGCTTGAGTGCGCCACCAACAGGTGCGCCGCCAACAACAGTGACACCGTCATCCATGCCAAAACTCTTTTTCCTGCTCTCTGCCGTTTCATTCGCTATCTCCTTTTTGTGTGTTTTGTGGTGGATTTACTGACAACCGGATATGTCCCCCTGCTTATCAGGTATCCAAAACGGTAATATACATCATGGGTGCGGGGTGATTAAAAGGTTAATGCAAAAATCTTTCAATACGATACGTTCCCCAAAATTCCGCGTGAAAGTAAAAATATATTTGCGCGGAGCTACGCCCAAAATGTATCTTATAGAAAACTTATACGCTTTACTGCCCCCATAGCTCAGTTGGATAGAGCACAGGTTTCCTAAACCTGGTGCCGCAAGTTCGATCCTTGCTGGGGGTATTTTTTGGGGCTTATGAATCCAAATATCTTCTACAACTCGCACCACTCGCCAGCCGGCGCTTTTGCCTCCTTTACGTTGGGGTTCAAGGGGGCATCGGGCGGATTGGGGATTGAGTTGGCCGGACCTGCCTGTCAAAATGTTTTCATTGGCGCGGAATCAACCGCCGACGGAGTATTTAAGGCGTTGCCGTTTTATGAGGACAAACAGGCGGATAATCAGCCCGCCGGCGGAGGGGACAGGTGGCAAAAAGCCGTTATAAATCAGTTTAACGACGGTGAGATCACCCGCGAAATCACGCCCGCCTGCGACATCTGGCGCGCCGGGGAGCTGGAATTTAAAATTTATACGCCGTTCCTGCCAATCCCCGACCCCGTATGGGTGAACTATGCCCACCCGTATATAGGCAAACGGCATACTCTGAAAACCACGGTAATCCCCGCCGTGTTTGTAGAACTGACGCTCGACAACACAGCGCACCCACACCCCCGAAAAGCATTCTTTGGCTACGAGGGCAACGACCCGTACTCCGCGATGAGGCGGATTAGCATTGATAATAAAATTAACGGCGTCGGCCAGGGGAGGATAACCGGGATATTTACCGACGGCACGGCTGTTGATTGTGCCCTCGCGTTTTCCGCAAGCGAGTTACTTGTCGACGATATCGCCGGCAGGCTGCCGTTCGGCTTGGGGACTACCGGATTAACGATAATGACAGCGGGAGCGAACGAAAAGCGCACATGGAGATTCGCCGTCTGCTTCTACCGCGGCGGGGTCGTTACAAGCGGTAAGGAAGCGTCTTATCTCTACACCCGGTTGTTTAAAAATATTGAGGATGTCGCGCGGTATGGCCTCGAAAATTTTGAACTTTACAAACAGGCCGCCGACGATTTCGATAAAGTAATCCTCCAAAATCAACCGGCTGACGAGCGGCGCTTCCTGCTTTCCCAGTCGATAAAATCCTACTACGGTTCAACGCAATTGCTCGTCGACGAAGATAAAAAAGAACCGCTCTGGATTGTCAACGAGGGCGCGTACAGAATGATCAACACGCTCGACCTCGCCGCCGACCACCTGTTCTTTGAGATGCGGATGAATCCGTGGGCGGTGCGCTCCATACTTGAACAATACGCGGAGGATTACAGCTATTATGACGATGTCAAAGACGGGAGCGGCGGCAGGTTTCCCGGCGGTATCAGTTTTACGCATGACATGGGGGTGATGAACGCATTTTCCCCGCGCTTCAAGTCGGCTTATGAACTGAGCGGGCTTACCGGTTGCTACTCGTATATGACGCAGGAACAGCTTGTCAACTGGATACTTTGCGCGGGCGTGTATTGGAACGGCACGGGCGACGGCCACTGGCTAAAAAATCATAAGCGCATAATCACGCGGTGCCTGACAAGCATGCTCAACAGGGACGGCCCCGACGACGCCGTTCGCGACGGCGTGATGGATATGGATTCCTGCATGACGGGCGGCGGCGCGGAGATTACCACATACGATAACGTCGACAAGGCGCTCGGCCAGGCGCGGCGCAGCAGCTACATCGCCGTCAAGTGCTGGGCGGCGTATCTTGCGCTGGAAAAAATGTTCACCGCGCTCGGTTTGAAAGAATTGGCGGCGATAGCGGCGAAACAGGCCGAAAAATGCGCCGCCACAATCCTCAAATACAAAAGGGACGCCGGGATAATCCCGGCGCATCTCGAAGAGGGCAACGAGGCTATGACGCTGTCGGTCGTCGATGGCCTTATATTTCCATACACTATGGGGATGTTTGATGATTCCGAATTTATCAATAAATATAACGATTTTGTCAACGCTCTAAAAAAACATTTTGAAACCGCGCTTGCCGGCGGCTGTAAATTTGACAGCGGCGCCTGGAAGATGTCTTTGACGAGCGACAATTCGTGGCCGAGCAAGACGTTCCTCTGTCAATCGGTATCTGAAAAAATCTTTGGCCTCGGCGTTGACAGGCAAGCGGACAAGGCTCACGCTTCATGGCTGTTAGACCCCGAAAACGCTTTTTTCGCGTATAGCGATCAGATTATAGCGGGGAAGGCGCTCGGCAGCAAGTATTATCCGAGGGGCGTGACCTGTATTTTATGGGTGTAAGCAAAAATAATTGACCACATCCCGCCGTACAAAACGTATATTGATAATAATCGGATTGCCGGCCGCCGTTCCGCGGCCGGCGTCCAAACCGAAAAAAAATCAACTTTCACATTTATCTTAGGAGGTAATTATGGCTCACAAAATCCAGGAATCGTGCATCGCCTGCGGGGCCTGCGTGTCCGAGTGCCCGCTCGACGCTATCAAAGAGGGTACGCCTTATACTATTGACGATAGCTGCGGCGATTGCGGCGTTTGTGTCAGCGCGTGCCCGGTTGGGGCGATAGTCCCGGCGTAAGCCGGCCGCTTGTTTGCGCGGCGGTTTGTAAACGGCGGCCGCCCCGTGTATCGCGGGGCGGCTGTGTTTATGGGGGGTCAGTCCCGCCCCATCGCCAACACCCGCACTGTCGCGCAGCCCGCCCGCAAAAGTTCCTCCGCGCACGATTCCGCCGTAGCGCCGGTTGTAAATATGTCGTCGACAAGTATCACGTTTTTCCCTTTCAGCTCGGTAATTTTTTGCGGGTTCGCCGCGAACGCCCCAATCAGGTTTTGGAGACGGTCTTCTCTGTCGAGCTTGGTCTGGGTGCCTGTGTTTTTCACGCGGATGAGGAGATCGGTGCGCAGTTTAAGGCCAAGTCCGGCGCCGCCGCCGTTCAAGCCGTTCAAAACGCCCCGCGCGAAATGTTCCGCCTGATTGTATCCTCTGCGCCGCATCTTCGACTTATGCAACGGTACCGGGACGACCATGTCCGCCCGCATAAAAAACTCGCGCGGTAGCAACGGGGCGGTGACGACGCCCGTATGATACGCAAGCCGGCTCTTCCCCTTGTATTTGATATGCTTGGCGATTGAACTTACAGTGCTGTCGTAATCGTAGGCCGAAAAAACTTTCTCAAAAGAGAAGTCCCAGGCAAACTCGCACGCGCACTCCCTCTTGCGGCGGTTTTGGGAGCAACGCGGGCAAACATCGTCGCGCTGGCTGTGATTTGCGGCGAGGGCGTTGATACATGCGGGGCAAAACCAGCGGTCGCCGTCATTGCCAAGCGCGCTATCGCAGACAACGCACAGCGGCGGGATAAAAAAATCCTCCACGCACCTGAGAATGGGTAGTAACTTAATAATCTTCGGCATTGATAGTATCATAGGCGGTTTGGGCGGGCAAGCCACGCGCTCTATTGTGATTGCCCGTGCAGTTCATCATACCGGAAGCCCTCGCGCTTTTGCGTCTTCAATTATAAGAGCTTTCATCTCGGCCATTTCTGCCGGTGTCCGCGGAGGTCTCGCCTGTTTTGCTGCGGTATAGTCGCCACGTCCAGGAAACGGCAAACTTAAGAACGCCCGCGCCGCATCCTCTCCCAAATTATCATTTAATACCTGTAGCCCAGTATCGTACAATTCTGCAATATTACCAACGTTAACTGCGATCATATTACACCCCCTAAAGGAAAGTTTAATGGATTTATGACTTTTACGCCACTTCTCAATTTTGCCGCCGCTTTCACAAAATTTTTATCCACAGTCAACAAATAATCCACCCTTGCCGATACAGCGTAACATAAATGATAGATGTCCCAACCTTTCACCCCTGCGGCTTCGGCTATCGGCTCCCACATATCAAAAACATCTTTTTTATACGCAGCATGTTCTGTTATGGTTTCATGATATAGATTTGATGTCCAAACAAGCAATTCTGCGTCGGAATTTTCGTTTATTTCCTTTTCCAAAGTAATACTGCCGAAAATGGCAAAGCCCTTTCGTTGCGCTTGATTTATGATTTTTATTATAGCTACAGCCTCTTTGTATATTTGGGGGTCGCTCTGTTTATCACAAGGGCGGCTCCAGCAACACGTATCAAGGTAAAGTTTCATTATCTCCTGCCGCCTGTTGCTGATAGTTTTATATTAACCATTCTTATTAACCGGCGGCGTCGCCGTGCCGGTACGCCCGCCGATAACATTTTTAAGAATCAGCCACCCGAACACCGTAAACAATACAATACAAATTACCTGATTATGCGAAAACGGGCCAATCTTCTGGGTTTCGATGTAGCGGGTCATCTCGACGAAGAAGCGCAGCACCGCGTACAGCACGATTAGTAGATAAAACTGCAATCCCGCAAACGCCCTCTTATGCCTGCCCGCGAGAATCAGAATCAAGAAAATCGCGATTCCGCCCGCCGATTCATAAAACTGTGACGGTTGAAGCCCGGGGGCGCCGATGTGATGCTGATAAGACCCCGCGGGGGACCCGTGCGGATAGTCTATTGACAGAAAACTCCCTATCTTCGCCGCCGCGCCGTAGCAGCACCCGTTGAGGAAACAGCCGACCCGCGTCAGCGCGATCCCGATACCCACGCTCGGAGAGCAAACGTCGAGATAGGCCAGCGGGGGCAGTTTTTTGATTTTAAAGAAAAGCGTGGCCGTGATAATAGCCGCGATGAACCCGCCGTACATCACAAGCCCGCTGATCCCGACCGACCCGCCCTGAAACGGGTTGACGATGGAGAGCAGGTCGCCGCGAAACTCGTGAAAGTGCGTCATCACATAGTAGAGCCGCGCCCCGATAATCGCGGAAATTATCACGTACAGCCCCAGGTCGGATATGGCGTCAGGGTTAAGCCCCCGCTTTTTCGCGAGGTGCATGGCGGTGAAAATCCCAATCAGAAACGAAAGGGCGAGCATCGTCCCGTAGGACGGGACGGGGAACGAAAATATCTTGAACAGCGTAGGGTGCATCTACCACGATCCAATCTTCGATTGTTTGTTGTGACGGCAAAGCCGACAATCTTCGATTGTTTATTGTGACGGCAAAAGCCGACAATCTTAGATTGTTTATTGTGACGGCAAAAGCCGGCGATTTTAGGTTTTTTTAAACGTGTGAAATACGTTGTGTAGTCACAAGTCAAAATATACATTATGGCGTTGGCGCGGTTCAATATGTTTTGAATTGATAGCAAATATTGCAACAGGCAAAAATATGTACTAAAAAATGCTCTTGTATTGTGTTACGCCCGCCGCGTAATGTATATTCATCTCTATAAAAACATACCCCCAGTCAATCTACAGGAAGGATTTTGGTCTAATTATGGCAGAGCGTTCACTAAAATTCGTGTTTGTGCCGCTGTCCGCGTTATTCGCGCTATTGTTGTATGTATCGCCGTCCCAATCACAATTTTTGCACCAATCGCAGCCTCAATCCCAACCCCCCGCCGGGCTGTCCGTCGCCGATTCGCTCCTGCAAAACTTCTATGTCAGGTCTTGCTGCGCCGCGACGATCAACGACTGTATGAGGAGCAGGCCCCAGTGCGCCGCCGCTCCGCGGCTTGCCGCTTTCGTGCGGTGGATGGACAGCACGGAGGCCCCCGCAGAAAGGATGCCCCAACTGCTGCAGGCCCGCTACAACTCGTTCGCCGAGTCTAGAAAGCATAATCTCAACACTATAGGCTGGCCTGTCATAGGAGACCCGAACTCGCCAATGACTGTTGTGATGTACTTTTCGTCGACCTGCCCGGCTTGTAAGACCAATTTCAGAGAGATACTCCCCATGGTAACGGACGGCCATCTCAAAGGCAAAGCGAAGATAGTCGTAAAACCCTTCGGCAATAACTTTGGCAATCGGGCTATTGTAGCGGCGTACGATATGGGGCGTTTTACGGATTTCATGCTCGCTTTAGCGCAGGCGGGCGTGCGCGTTGACGAAGAACTTATATACGATATCGCCGACGGCATGCTTTTCGACAGAGATGTGTTCAGGCAGAGGGTGGAGAGCGACGATGTCGCTGGGCGCGTGGAGGAGTCGAGCACGGAGGCGAGTGGGACCGGCGCAACGCACGTGCCTACGTACTTCATTGAGGGGCGCAGGTACGACAGCGTCCTGTTCGCGCGGTGGGTTGCCGACGCCATAGAGTTCGTGCATGACGCGGAATTTAAAAAATAATTTTGTGTAACATTCCACGTCCACAGGCGGTCTAATTGTTAAGAATGAAGCGTCGGGAAGGGTTAAAAAGACGTAGGATTTGGCAAGGTGAAAAAAAATGTAACAAATTGTGTTGTGGCGGCGTCTAACCATCATGTATACTATGATGTTTCGTATGGGGAGCGCCAAAAACGCGGAATTTGTGTCCTTTATCCATAAATAACAACGGTTTAATACCAAAAACCAAAGAGGAGGTTAACGTGTCGTTAACAAAAAAACTCACAGTCATAACCGCCGCGGTCGCGGTGGCGTTTTCTCTGAACTCCTGCGGTGGCAAGAAAAATAAGGTCAGCCCCGCGCAGGCAGCAGCTTCCGGCGGTTTTGTAACCGTCACTACACCGGCGTCCGAGCTTGAGCAAGTAAAGAGAGAGCTCGACGAAAAAAGTATCCCCAGCGGCATCGGCATCGGGGAATCGACCGACGAAATGACCGCGCGCAGCGTCGCTACGGATGAAGCCCGCGCCGAGGTCGCCAAGTCCATCGACGTGCACGTCCAGCGTCTGAGCGAGTCCTACGCCCAGAACGTCAGCGGCGAATCCAAGAGGATCTGGGAAGAGGCTGTAAGGCAGCTCACAACCCAGCACGTACGCGGCGCCAACGTCAACAGAACTATCAGCCAGTTCAACCCGGAAAACGGCCGGTTCAAGATCTATACGCTGATTGTCCTCGACCCCAACCTCTTCAAAGCCGCGATCTCCGAAGCTATGGCGAGAGACGAGGAGTTTGAGCTGCGGGTTAAGAAAGACGATATGATGTCGAGGCTCGACGCGAACATCGCCGAGTACGACGCCAGATACAGAAGATAAATAACTTTTAGGGTATACTAATGATGAAATTTGCTCGCATATTACCGGTAGTGTTCATCGCGGCAGTATTCGTACTGCCGCGTATTGCGCATAGTCAAGCCCAGGCCCAGGCTCAAACACAGGGACGGACGATGCTCCCGCCCTGGGTAGACGACGCATGGCGCACGTCACAGTACCCGTCAAGCGACTGGTATGTCGGCTTCGCCATGGACGTAATCAGGCCCGGCGCCAACCTCTCCGAGGTGCAGAGGCGCGTCGAACGGGAAGCGCAAAACAAGCTGGCCGAAGGGATAACCGTCCGCATACAGGCGATATCGGAAACGCACACGAGGAGTAACAGGGTATCCGACGGTCAAAATTTTGACGAAACCATACGGAAGAACTACGAACAGATGATCCAGGCCTCCACCGACGCGGAAGTAAGCAGGGTGGAGATGAGCACTTTCCACGATCAGGCGAACAACCGCGTGTACGCGCTGGCCAGGGTCAAAAAAGCCGACCTCGCGGCCTACTACGTGTCTCGCATTGAGTTCTACCTGCAAAACGCGGAAAACGACCTCAAACTGGCCCGGCAGTTCGCCGAATCGGACAGAAAGCGCAGTGCGCTCGAAAAGGTACAGAGCGCCAAGGAACATCTCGACGAGTGCGTCAAGTACAACGAACTCCTGAGCGCGGTCGACTTTCAAGGCGACATCAGGCGGCTCCTCGACAAGCGGGCGGCACTCATGCGGGAGATAGCCGCGTTTGAAACACAGTTGCAGGAAGCGGCGCCCATATTCGTAACCGGCAGCGAACTCCTGAACAACAACAGGGTAAGTATCGTAATCCCCGCCCTGCAAAGCAGGCTGTCGCAAGGCGGCTGCCGCATAGTAGCCGATAGAAACGACGCGGAATTTGTCCTGAACATAGAGGTGCAGGACTGTCAGGCGACGCATGAAGGCGCGTTCCACTACTGCTACGCGTGCGTCACCGCGACCGTGGTAAACACCAGAACCGGCCGCACCGACACCCAAATCAACTTCACCTCCCCCAAGGCCGGGTGGACGACCGCGGACAGGGCGTGCAGGCAGGCTTTTCAGGAATCCGTAACGGCGCTTTGGAGAGAAATTACGGAAAAGACGGAGATTTGTAAATAAAATAGGGTTAATAATGAAAGACGAAGTACTCCGACGATTGCTGGTGTCGATACCGCAGCTCCTGCTGATGTCGTTCATCACATTCCTCTTCATAGACCTCGCGCCGGGCGACATTTTGGCGCAATACCGCTTCGACCCCCGCATAAGCGAAGAGACCGTGCGCGAAGTTGAGGCGAAATACCACTTCGACAAACCAGTCGTCGTACAGTACGGCTACTGGCTCCTCCGCGCCGTGCGGGGCGATTTGGGCTACTCGTTCTCACGCCAGGCGGAAGTGTCGAGCGTCATCGCGGAGCGGCTGTTCAATACATTTCTGCTGTCCATTATATCTGTGCTTATAACCTGGCTCGTCGCCATCCCGTTAGGCATATACGCCGCGGTAAAACAGTATTCGTGGGGCGACAGGATCATGTCGGTCATATCGTATTTGGGGATGTCGCTGCCAACATTTTTTGTCGCGCTGCTGCTGATGTTCCTCGTTTACTTAGGCAGGGATTTGCCGATAATCTCGATGATACCCACAAGCGGCATGATCTCCGCAAATCACGACCAGCTCAGCTTCTTCGGAAAACTTTTTGACCGTGCGCTGCACATGGTTATCCCCGTAACGGTGCTGACAATCACCGCGCTCGCGGGTTTGCAGCGGATAAGCCGCGGGAACATGCTCGAGGAGCTAAGAAAGCAGTACATAATCACCGCGCGGGCGAAAGGCTTGCCGGAGGGCAAGGTCGTCTACAAGCACGCGCTGCGCAACGCCGTCAACCCGCTCATCACGCTGTTTGGGTTTGAATTTTCCGCCCTGCTAAGCGGCGCCGCCCTGTTAGAAATAATAATGAACTGGCCCGGCCTCGGAAGCCTTATGCTCAGCGCCGTGCAGACGCAGGATACTTTTTTGGTGATGGGCAGCCTGCTTTTGGGCGGGCTTATGCTTATCGCCGGAAACTTGATAGCTGATATTTTATTAGTTATTGTCGACCCGAGGGTGAGAAGATAGAGATGGCTAAACTATTCGCTGACAAACGCGCGCGTGAAAAATTTTTGGGGCACCCGTTAGCCGTGGCGGGGCTCGTCATCCTCTGCGCCCTCTACTTTGTGATGATTTTCGCGGAGTTCATCGCCCCGTATCACTACGACAATTCCGACAGAAGCAAATCGTTCCAGCCGCCGTCCCGGCTGCACTTTGTCCATGAGGGGCGTTTTTCCATCGTCCCCGTAGTTTACCCGAAATCGTTCACGTTCAACGAGTATTTTGAGCGCGTTTACGTGGAGGACAAAACAAGGCCGTATAAGGTTACGCTGTTTGCGAAGGGCGACAAGGTCAGGCTTTGGGGGTTTGTCCCCATAGACCGCCATCTGTTCGGTCTGAAAGACGCCCCCGACGACGCGCGAATTTACCTCTTCGGCGCGGACGCCGTCGGCCGCGACCTGTTTTCGCGCATAGTCTACGGCTCGCGCGTTTCGCTGACGATCGGTTTTTTCGGCGTGATGATCACGTTTGCGCTCGGCTTTTTAGTTGGCGGGGCGGCGGGGTATTTTGGCGGGAAACTTGATTGGGTATTGATGCGGTTCGCGGAGTGTTTTATGTTAGTGCCGTCGTTTTTCCTTATGCTCGCCCTCAGGAGCGCGTTTCCCATAAAAATATCGAGCGTGCAGGTTTACTTTTTGATAGTGGTGATAATGAGCCTGATAGGCTGGGCCGGTTTCGCGCGGGTGATCCGCGGGATGTCGCTTTCGATAGGCCAGCGCGACTACGTAACCGCCGCCAAAGCGTTGGGCGCGGGCCATTTGCGGATCATTTTCCGCCACATCCTCCCCCAAACGATGTCCTACGCCATAGTCTCAATGACCTTAGCCGTCCCGTCCTACATCCTCGGGGAATCGGCGCTGAGCCTGATAGGTTTGGGGATACAGGACCCCTACGCCTCCTGGGGCAACCTGCTTAGCGCCGCGATGCACATATCGCAGATACAGTTGCATCCGTGGGTGCTGCTGCCCGGCGTGTTCATATTTTTGACGGTGATAGCGTTCAATTTCGTAGGCGACGGGCTGCGCGACGCGTTTGACCCGAATCGGTAGCCAAGACATCCACAAAAGATAATAACATTTTTTTCATATCAACAAAATAATATTCCCCCATTAATCTTCGTCCGTGATGTATATTGTCGTTGTGGATACCCAAAAAATCAAAACCCCGTTGCCCATAGGCAAATCGTCCTTCGAGAAAGTTATGGAAGGTGGCTATTATTATGTGGATAAGACTCTGTTTATTAAGGATTTGTTAGACAAG
>JAITFQ010000031.1 GCA_031281225.1 Chitinispirillales bacterium | reverse complement strand
CCCGCAGAGGGGGAAGCGGAAAACAAAATATATTGAACGGCTTTTTGTTCAATATATTTTGGTTGGAGCGAGGGGGAGACCTCCCCCCTTAAAATATGTTTTGAATTTGATTTTGATTTTGACGTTTTATTTGATTTTGATTTGATCAGGTAAAATCAATTAATACTGATATCCGCCCCAATCCGTAAAAAATCTTCCACAAACGTAGGGTATGTAATCGCCGCTGATTCTGCGGTTTCTATTTCTGTTTCGCCTTCGGCGTTCATTCCGGCCACGGCGAGCGCCATTACTACGCGGTGATCGTGGTGGCCGTTGACCCGCGCGCCGCGCAGTTTTCCGCCACGCACTACCATGCCATCGGGAAATTCCCTGACCTCGATGCCCATTTTTCCGAGCTCGGCTGCCATTACGGCTATGCGGTCGGTTTCCTTTATCCGCGCTTGTTCCACGTTTGTAAACACCGTTTCGCCCTCCGCGGCGGCGGCGGCGATTGACAGCGCTGGGAGCGCGTCGGGCGTGGCGTTAAGGTCGATGATCGCGCCCTTGAGATTGCCGCCGGAGACCGTTACCGACGCGCCGCTCCGGACGACTTTCGCGCCCATTGTTTCGAGGTGGCCGAATATTGCTTTGTCGCCCTGCGGATCGGAAAAATCGAGCCCCCGCAGCTCAATATCCACGCCCCCTATGGCGGCGGCGACGGCGGGGAAGGCCGCGGATGAAAAATCGGCGGGGATGGTCATGTCAAACGGTTTGTAGCTCTGCGAGCCACGGATTTTGTAGATAGTCAGCTCTTTTGAATACTCTACGTCTATCCCCTGATTCATAAGCCACCACAACGTTATCTCAACGTATGGCTGCTCGTGTAAATCGTGGACGGTGATGTGCGTGTCTTCAGGAATTAGCGGGCAGGCGAATAGCAGGCTTGATACGAATTGCGACGAAATCCCGTCTACCGATACGCGCCCGCCCCTAAGCGGCCCGCGGATGGTGAATGGGACATCCTGATTAGCATTTTCAAAGGTAACGCTTGCCCCCAACTGTTCGAGCGCGTTCAAAAGCGGTTTTACCGGCCTTGCGCGCAGCGACGCGTCGCCGTCGAAGCGGCGGCTTCTCACACCGAGCGCCGCAGCGGAGCAGAACAAGTTGAGCCCGGTGCCTGAGTTCCCCATATCAATATGATCCGTGCCCAAGCTGAAATCGCCGCCAATGCCGTTTATGTACACATCGCCGTTCCTGACCTCCACACACGCTCCGAGCGACGCGGCGACGCGTAACGCCGACGCACCGTCGCCTTCAAGGAGGGCGCGCCTTGCCACAGACTCGCCACTAGCGAGAGTCCCCACTAAAAGAGCGCGGATAGTGTGCGACTTGGAGGGTGGAATTGCTATTGAGCCGGCCAGCGCCGACGGGCGTATAATCCACTTCATGGCGATACGTCCTTACTTTCGTAGTTGTTCAATACTTGAAATCAAAAAAATCAATTCGGTTGTGAAAATACATTATGGCAAACGGAAAAACTATTAAAAAAATAAATCAAAGTTAAATTTTTAACTGTGACGGCAACTTGTTTATCTCGGCGCAAGCCAACGCCGACAATGCTGGATTTTCTAAATACGTGAGATATATCGTATACTCACAATAAAAAACATTTGACATGGCTGCTGGGAAAATATTATAGTTAATGTATTACAGGGCTTTGATTCGGATACGGAGATTGTCATGGACCATACGTTAAATAACATGCCGGGCGACGCGTGTGACGGTGCGCAGTGGCCGTGCGGGGGGATGAACCGGCGCGGGTTTATTAAGATGCTCGGGGCGGGCGCGGCGGGGGCCGCGGCTGCGGCGCTTGGGGGGTGCGGGCAGGGCGGCGCGGGGTCGCCGAGGACGCGGGAAGTCCCGATGGGAAAGATGACCTACCGCACAGACCCGATGAACGGCAACAAGCTGTCGCTTCTCGGCTACGGCATGATGCGGCTGCCCCGGGTGGCGCGGATGCGCGGGGAGTCTCTGCCTGACGTGAATGACATCGATCAGGAAGCGGTCAACGAACTCGTGGACTACGCCATCGCGCACGGCGTGAACGTGTTTGATACGGCGCCGGTCTACTGCAAGGGTTTTTCCGAGAAATCGACGGGCGAGGCGCTCTCACGCCACCCGCGCGACAAATATTTCGTCGCCACCAAAATGTCAAACATGCGCCCGCCGGCGAGAAGCCGCGAGGCGTCTATCCAGATATATAATAAATCGTTTGAGGATTTGCAGGTCGACTACATCGACTACTATTTCATACACAACGTCGGCAGCCCGGCGAATTTCAAAGAGCGTTTCTTGGACAACGGCATTCTCGAGTTTTTGATGAAGGAGAAAGAGGCCGGCCGTATAAGAAATTTAGGCTGGTCGTTCCACGGCGACGGCGAGTTTTTCGAGTACCTGATGTCCGACAAGTACAAATGGGATTTTGTGATGATCCAGCTAAACTACCTTGACTGGGGCAACGTGGTGGGGCAGCGCACAAACGTAAACGCGCAGCGGCAGTACGAGATCGCTACTAAAAGCAATACTCCCATTTGGATAATGGAACCTGTTTTGGGCGGCGGTCTCGCAATGCCGCACTACAAGGCGCTGGAACGGATGACTCAGGCCGATCCGGAGGCGAGCGCGGCGTCGTGGGGTTTCAGGTTCGCCGGAAGTTTCCCAAACGTGGCCACGGTTTTGAGCGGCATGACGTTTATGGATCACCTGCAAGACAATATATGCACATACTCGCCGCTTGTGCCGCTCACGGACAGCGAGAGGGAGATGCTCCTTGGAGATGTTATGGAGGTGATGCTCGAACACCGCAACATCGTTTGTACGAGATGCCAGTATTGCATGCCCTGCCCCTACGGGGTCGACATTCCGGAAGTGTTTACCCACTACAACCGTAGCATGAACGAGGGCAACTATCCCGACAACCGAAAAAATCTCGATTTCAGGCGCGCGCGCCGCGCGTTTTTGGTGGGGATGGACCGCAATGTTTCGCCGATGCGCCAGGCAAACAGGTGTATCAGTTGCGGGCTGTGCGTGGCTACCTGCCCGCAGAGGATAAATATACCGGAGCAGATGGTACGGATTGACAAATTTGTCGAGTCACTACGGGTTTAGCGCAGGGGCGGCAATCTGCCGCCCGCTTATTTATATGAATTGATTTGATACTGACGATAGAGGATACTGGATATGCTGAAAAAAATCAGGTTT
>JAITFQ010000129.1 GCA_031281225.1 Chitinispirillales bacterium | reverse complement strand
TTCGACTTTTATTGTTTTAAAGAATGATTCTGCACAAGTGTTGTCCCAACAGTTGCCTTTCCGGCTCATACTTTGCCGAACCGTGGAACAATATGTGCGTAACTTATCACGAAACGCCTTTGCACAATACTGGACACCTCTGTCGGAATGGAATATCATTCCATGCTGTGCGTTCCGGTTATTGAATGCCAAAGCGAATCAATATGTCGGAAGTAAATATTTTGTGGACATATCTGAGATATACAAATATTACGTATTATGGGAGGAGGGGGGTAGATATGATGTTGTTGGTCAACAACGGATAACTTAAAATTATCATTGAGAGGAAAGGGTGATGATGGAAATAAAAGGATTAATACCTCAAAAGGGTCATAAAAATTTAGTACCTCATTTCTCTGAATCTGAAATTAAAAAAGCTAAGACGTTTTTATATAAATATGATAGTGGAGCTTGTAGTAATAATAGAATATTTAATAAAGCCATTAAAGCGACATATAAAAACAAAACGTTTTTGAATAAAAGTCTCAAGCGTACTTTTTTAAAAGAGTGCAAGATCCAAAACAGCAATTTTACGGGAGCAGCAGTTACAGGTTCGATGTTTATACAAACGCTCTTTGAAAATTGTAAAATTTTAGGTACCAGTTTTCAATGCTGTGATTTCATCGAGAGCGAGCTACAAGATTTTTCATCTCAAATTGAAGCAAGTAATTTTAGCAATAGTACTTTTATTGATACTAAATTTAAAAATATCAAATTTAGTACAAATACTATCTATCAATCGTTATTTGAAAACTGTATATTTACCGATTGTGTGATTGGAACCACTACTTTGGAAGGGTCAATATTTCGTAATTGTACATTTGACCATGTGGACCTAAGTAACTTGAATATTGACTATGTGACATTACACAACCCGACTATGCACGATGTTACTCTTCCATTTTTTCAGGTACCTTATATTATCAATGGTCTTTTTTATCTCAATAAGACCAGTGATGATGTTTGGATACATTCTGAAAAAACGTTACGTGGTAAAATCAAAAAAGAAGAATATCTACGATATACAGAAGAGTTAATTATTTATTTTTATGGTTTAAAAGAATTTTTTCCATTAGCAAACTTTTATTTGGCAAGAAACGATCCGAAAACCGCATTAGCTTGTATCATGGAAGGAATTGAGCGCGCAAGTAAACAGAACGATTTTCGCATGATCAAACATTTTTGTAGATTGCTAACATCTACGCCACAATTCACAGGAAGGGATATGAAACAAGTATGTTGCCTCCTTGAGACTCTTTTTGATCCAGCTTCTTTAACAGACGCTCGTAATTTACATACCTATTTAATGAATATTGGTGAGATTAGAGATATTTTGTTTAAAGGAAACTATGGTTTGCAGGAATTAGAAATTATCATTCAAACAAATATTGATTCAAGCGATGCTGAAAATTTTAGCGTGTTCTCGAAAAAACTTAATAAACTCTTAGATGTATTCAATAAAAACAACCAATTACAGTTTATAGAATCAAGGCACAACTCTGATTGGACAGTACTTATTAATTGTGTTAATCCGCTGGAAGAATTAAAATTTGTATTGGCATCTATATATTATGCTTTTGGGGCAACCGCCAAAGCAATCTAAATTTATAATAAGCTAGATAATGAAATAAAGCGCGAAACTTTAAATAATATGCAATTAGATAATGAAATAAAGCGTAAAACTATAGAAGCTATAGAGCTAGATAATGAGATAAAACGTGAAACTTTAAAGAGTATGCAAAATCGCAATAATTCATTTCAAGAAAATGATGTGAATATTAAATTACTTGAAAAACAAATTAAAGAATTGGCAGGAGAAAAGTCGTGTATTTCAGAAATAACGCATTATATCAAAGGGGCTACAATCCACGATACAGAGACTGATTTGCTGTATTCTAAAACGGTTTTTGAAAATCGAAAAGGTTCGAAAGGGAGCGATGCACAGGATGAAAACTAACGGTATTGTTTTGACATTCAAAACACGATGGCCCTAAATATAACCCATACTGTTCACAGAGTTTCTCTGCTTGTAAATATATGTCAAGAATCTGACTACTTGGCATTGGGATAAGATCTTCAAGAGGTGTATTTTTAAGAGGCCTAAATGCTGATAGTACCGGTTGCACTCCAATGTTACATAGTGTTTTGATACCTTGTATCGTCGATTCTTGTGTTTCTAAGCCTAGTATAACCAGGCTTTTAACATTTCCACTTTGTCCCCATAAGGTGACAGCTTGTAGAAGCCTATCATAGTAACGCTGTAATGGAATGAATCCCTTACCGGGCATTATTTTTTTTGCGATTTCTCTATCAAAAATTTCGATATTAAAAGCAATTTCATCAACTTCAGCTGCATATAATATTTCAATCCACTTATGGTTTTCTGGTGGTAAACACATTACGTATATAGGTTTATGGCTTTTTCGTTTAATGTATTTAGCGATTTTTATGATACGCTCTATTTCTGTAATCCCGTGATTGCTTCCACCTCCTATCAAGAAGTGCCTAAAATTACAATTATCTAAATATCCATCGATCACTCGATAAATATCGCTGAATTGATAAGGAACGTTAAACGTTGGAAGATTACAAAAAGCACAACTACGATTACTTGCTTTAAAATGACAAATATTTGTATGATTTATTCTAACTCTATCAGTTGCCAGTGTCGCAATTCTGCTATATTCGATATTATTTGAAGTTTTATGATTAGATAAGTTATCCGCTAAGTCGACGTGGACGGTTGATATCGCTTGTTCATAACGTTTAAGCCAAAGAACATCATTTTCGATATCAATACTGTATGGACTAAATTCAGATAATTTGACATCATACGGACAATTTACCCTTAAATCTCCAAATATTATTATGTCTATTGAATTAAATACTGCCGAACGTATTTTTCCAGTTTGATTAATATAGTCTAAAGCTGATGTTTTTATAACAACCCCTTGATTTAATAGCTCAAATTTGATTTGAATTATTTCGTGATGAGCCTGTTCAAAAACTAAAGAATTCCCAAGTATGTTATCATGTATATTTATACCACCACTAGGATTTATACTTGAAATGTTATAAGGAAAGTTTATCCTAAATTGATAGGAGTTATCATCACTATTTCCACCATTATATCCATCTAAATCCAGCTCAATAAAAAAAAGATTTTCGCATCTATCTAATATATGTTTTGCTATCATATTATCGGAATCATAACAAAAATTACTATATGGAACATTGACAATCGGAATTTTATGGGTGAATTTGGACATTTGAAAAGCCTGCAGGTTCAATTCATGCACAGAAGGTAGTTCATGGGCTAACAATGCTTTGTTAAGTAGGGCTGTTGACGCTTGAAAACGGGGATTAATTTCTAAGAAATGTACAATATCACGATAACAAAGAAAATCAATACCTGCAACTCCGCGATACGCATACCTACGTAATTGTTCGCCTACAATCTTCGCATTATTTAAAACGGATTCTTTTATACTTGCACCTAAATGGTCATAAGCTGCATAATCTGCACCTCTATAAATTAATTGACCGTTGCAATTCGGACAGATTAGTTGTATGGAGGGAGGAAGTAGCATCACTTCTTCTTCGAAAACAACAATATGTATATTAACAGAAATTGATGGGTCTAAGTAAGGTGTTACCAATAACTCCTCATTGCTGTCCCAATCATCTATAGCACTACTTGATGCTTGTTTATAATTTAAAATCTTAGTTCCTAATCCACCGAAACCTATGTTTTTTTGAATAATGAATTTGTTAGTATTTGGGAAAATGTTTCTCAATTCGATTTCATTACATTTTTTTAAAGGTAAGACAACGGATGGTATGTTGTTGCAGTAACTAGACATCCATGCTTTTGTTTCCATTTTCTCATTTAATGCAACCAATATTGATCTTGCATTCATGCAAATTGAGTGTGATGTAATCAATTCACCATATCCGTAAGCGAAATAAGGGTTATAATGCATAAATTTTACTTTTGGGTTTTGTTTAATTTCCTTAATAAGATTATTAATAAAAAAGGTATCTACATCAGGATTCGCAATATTATGATTTATTCGATACCCTTTTTCATGACAATAAGAAGTATTATTCGAGATGCCATCTCCATAGACAGTCGTTGACTTATCAAATATCGATATATTTTTTATATCCGATAATCGTGGCCCGCACCAATGAAAAACCATCGATTAAATCCTCCATTAATAGAGTTGTATACTCAATGCTTTATAAAGGTTGGATTTTATTCTCATACCTTGTTTTTTACAACTCTGTATGTATATAATATAGTTAATGAGAGCCAAACTTTCATTAAACAATCTATCATAGTCTGTTTGTTTTCTTCTGTCTTTTATATAATCAATTAGAGAAGAAAGATTTTTGCAAAGGTCTTCGGATGTTAATTCAATAAAAATATCAAGGGTATATACTTTCAAACGTATGCCTACTGCGAAACTTTCTATTTGAGTTAAATAATCCATAATTTTGTTAGATAATTCATCTGACGTTTTTATTGGTTCTATTTTAAAACTAGAGCCATTGGAAATTCTTTTAAATACATTTTTTAATTCTGACATTTGCTTATAGATATGATTATACGCTCGTATTGTATCTCTTCTCCTTAAATTTTTATTGTCAAATACATTTTTATATATTAAAAATGCAATTTGAAGCGCAGCAACACAAACTCCAATAGCAGTAATAACCTCCATCATCACCCTTTCCTCTCAATGATAATTTTAAGTTATCCGTTGTTTTAGAATTATGAAATACTATATTGCCCTACTTCCTTACCTCAACTACTTCAACCCCCTATAACACCCCCATGTCTTCCTGAGCCGAAACAACCTTAATCAAGATAATATATGGTTTTTTAAAATGCAAGGAAAAAATATATTTTTTTATCAAATCGAATGTACAAAGCCGTTTACTCGTCACATCCCTCCTTTATCCCCAATTCCTAGGAGTTATTAGCGGACGCCAACCATCAACGACACGCGCTCTTTCTTGTCATCGACAGTGATTGGCCCCCTGATTCAGATACATGCTTTTCGGAAATCGGTCTGCCGTTGCGGTCGGTCAAACTCCAAGCCGTGGCCGCCATTAGAGCATTGTCTATTTCAGGATTGTGGTTTTGGGCGTAAGTTATTACCAAATGCTCGGTGGTTTGGGAAAAATTTTCGTCAATGTACACTATGCCTGTTACGTTCTTGAATACTTTTTGGATGAAAAACACCACATTTTTGCTGCGCGTGCCGCGTACCAACTCCAACCGTTTGCCCGCTCAATCGCTTGCGTGTTGGTTGTCCTGCGGCGGTGCGGTTTTAATTGATTTGGCTTTAATGGTGTCAAATACAAAAAAAAAAACGTAACATTGCCGCGGGGGTTTATTATATTTATAGTGTTGAGAGGGTGGTGGTAGTGTGAATCCGGTTAATGACCATTATACGCTCATATAATAACGCATAAGGGGGTTGTAATGATGAAGGTGAGGCGCGTCGCGTCGGCTGTTTTGCTGGTTTCGGCTGTGTTTTTTACTGTTTTGGGCGATGAGGCGATGAAAAAGCTTATCGACGAAGGCAAGTTCGACGAGGCCGTCAGGCGAGGCGAGGCTATAGACGCGGAGACACGGTCGGCGGAAGTATGGTTTATGATGGGCAGGGCCCACGAAAATCTCAGAAACGACGCGGAGGCGATGGATAGCTATCAGCGCAGCTTCCTCATGCAAAGAACGACCGCGGCGGCGGAGGGGATTGCCGGGGCGGCCATGCGGTTAGGCGACCACACCCGCGCCCGCGACGCGGCGGAATCGGCCATCGCGCTGAACGCCGAGGCGCTTGGGCCGAGGATCATTCTGGCCAATATCCTTTTTGAGACCAAGTCTTACGCGGCGGCCGCGCCGTATTTGGAATTTACGGCTTCAAAGAGGGGCGACGACATAGAGATTTGGAGAAAGCTCGCCGTCTGCTACGAAAATATGAACGACACCGACAAACTGGCGGCGGCCGACGCGCGGATTATAGCGCTCGATCCGAGAGACATTCCGTCGCGCCGAAGGCTCGCGGCGCACGCCATGACAAAAAATGACACCAGAACCGCGCTGAGGGTATTCGGAGAACTGACGGCGCTTACGCCGAACGACCCCGTGCCGTTCAGAAACCTGTACGAAGCCTCCATCAAAGACGGCCACAAAACCGCCGCCCTCAAATACCTTAAAAGCTACGTCGAGCTCGATTCAAGCGACGCCGATATAATCAGGCAGTTGGGCGACCTGCTTTTTGAAACCAGGGATATGGACGGCGCGCTGGATCAATACCGCAGAGCCGTCAGGCGCAACGCCAATGTCACCGGCCTGTACAGAAATTACGCGGCTATCCTCATTGAGAGGAATCTCGACGACGAAGCGCTGAGGGCCATACAGAGGGGCATCGCCCTGAACGAAGTCAACGCGGCGATGTACACGGCGGCGGGGGATATTTACAGAAAACGCAACAATAACGCGGAAGCGGTGAGGATGTACATGGCAGCCATGGAGCTCGACAGGCAAAACGCCGCCCTCCTGGCCAAACTGGCCGAGGCGCAGGCGGCCGCAGGCGACACCCGCAACGCCATAGTGTCGTATGAACAGATTGTCGCGCTAAATCCGAACGCGACCGCCGAATTTAGAATTTTGGGCGACCTCGTCACCAAGGCCGGCAGGGCGCAGGAGGGGATGGACAACTATAAAAAATATCTTGCCAAGGTGCCGGGGGATCAGGAAATTATCGCCCGCGTCGGGTTGTTTGAATACGCCAACGGCCGGTACGCGGAGGCCATCGCCCTGCTGTCGAAGGTTACGGATGAAAACTTTATCACCACCGATGTACTTTTCGCGCTGGCGGATTCCCATAACAGGACGGACAATTGCGGGCAGGCGATAGTGTTTTTCGAGAGGGTGAGGGCTAAAAACCCGCCCAACGCCGTACTGCTAAACACGCTGCGCCCGCTGGCCGAGTGTTATGAAAAAACCGGCGACAGGGCCAAGGCCGCAGAGGTATACAACGCGTTCGTCGCGCTGCCCAACATCAGAGACGCCGAAGCGTCCTACCTCAGAGCTTACCTGCGCGAGGACACCGATCCGGCCGCGGCTATCAGGATGTACGAGGCCAATACGAGGACGTTCCCGAGGGATCACCGCAACTTCGCGAGGCTTGGGATTCTCAGGGCGAGGGATACCGTGAGCGTCGCCGTTCTGCGCCAGGCCGCCGCGCACCTGCGCACCGCGGCGCAGTTGGCCGATACGGCCGCCGTTATATGGAAAGCGCTGGGCGAGGTTCAGGGCAGGCTCAATAACACGAACGAGGAGCTGGCGGCCTATACCAGATATTTGTCGTTCAGGCCCGACGACGCCGCGGTCAACAAGCGTGTCGGCACAGTACAGATTGAGCGCCGGCAGTTCGGCCCCGGCGTTATCACCCTCGAAAAGGCCGCGGCCACGCTGCCTAACGATTACGATATAATCGTAATGCTCGGCGCCGGCTACATGAACACCGACCGCCCGAGGGAGGCCGCCGCGCAGTACAGGCGGGCGAGGACGCTCAGGCCCGACGACGTATCCACGCGGCTGAGTTTCATCGACGCGCTCGAAAAACTTGGGGATACCGCGGCCGTGAGAGCGGAGAGAGGGAGTTTGGCGCAGCTCGACATCAGAATAGCCCTCTCCGACGGCAGCGACGTCGAATCCCGCCGCCGGCTTGCCGCCCACACCAGGGCCGCCGGCGAAAACACGCGCGCCTACGCACTGTTGAACGAACTGGCCGTGCTTACGCCGCAAGACGCCGATGTGTTCAAGGCCATGTATGAGATCGCGATAGCGGCCGGCAGGAAAACGGAAGCGGCAGCCCATCTGAGGAAGTACATCGCTATGAGGCCCGCGGACGCGGACGGTCAAAAGAATTTAGGCCTCCTGCTCCACGAAGAAAAGGATTTTGACGGGGCCCTCGCCGCTTTCAGGCAAGCGCGCAGGCTCAATCCTGCCGTGCGGGGGATATACGGGGCTTTTATGGATATATTGATACAGAGGAGTCTTGATAACGAGGTAATAACGGTCGGCAACGCCGCCATCGCCGCCGGAGAGATTGACGCCAGGGGCTATACGGCTATGGGCGACATCCACAGAAGGCAGAACAGGCACGCCGACGCGGCCAGAATGTATAAGGGCGCGCTTGACATCGACAGACAGAACATCGCCCTCCTTTCGCGGTATGCCGAGAGCCAGGCAAGGGCCGGCGATTTGAGGGGCGCCGTCGTGTCTTATGAGCAGGTTATTCTGATGAACCCGAACGCGGTCAACGAGCATAAAGAGTTAGGCGCGCTCCGGGCGAGGCTTGGGAATCAGGAGCAGGCGATGGCCAGCTACAAAACGTATTTGGAAAAAAATCCCGCCGATGAAGAGATCGCGCTTGTTGTAGGCAATTTTGAGTACGGCAGAAAGCAGTTCGCGGACGCGATAAAATTCTTTGAGCTGGTAAAAAAGCCCGAATTGCAGAATCAGCAGTATCTTATGAGGCTTGCCGACAGTTATTTCCAGGCCGAAAATTTCAAAAAAGCCGCGGAAACCTATGAAAGGGTGCGGAGGCTGAGGAACCTGCCGGTGGCGGTTCTCAGAAATATTCTCAGGCCGCTCGCCATCTCCTACGAGAGAGACAACCAGCCGGCCAAGGCCGCGGAAGCGTACGCGGCGCTCGTCGCGCTGCCCGGCGTGACCGACTCGGAAGCGTTTTTCAAGCGCGCGTTTTTAATTGAGGAAACAAATCGGGAACTTGCGATAAGGCATTACATTGACAACATCAGGAGATTTCCGAGGGACGCGCGCAACCATGTGCGCCTCGGCACAATCTACTCGAAGAACGACGCGACGCTCGCCCAGGCGGCTACAAGCCTGACCGCCGCCACGGGTATAGCTAATAACGACGCCGATGTCTGGCTGCTTTTGGCGCAGGTCAACGGAAAGCTAAACAGGACGGCCGCCGAGTTGGCCGCTTACAGGAGGTACGCCCAGCTCAAGCCGCAAGACATGTCGATAACCCGCCGGATAGGCGAGATTCACCACGGCAACAGGCAGTTCACCGAGGCTATCACCAATCTCGAAATGTTTTTGGCCACAAACAACAGGGACGTTAAAGCGATAATTATGCTTGCCGACGCCTACGAGGGGACAAACAGACGCCCGCGAGCCGCGGAACTTTTGACCCAGGCGAAGACTTTGAGCCCGCAGGACCCCGAAGTGCGCGAGCGGCTTTATTTGATGTACAAGAGCGAAGGCCAGGCGGACAGGGCGCTGGCAGAGATCAAGGAACTTGTCGCCCTCACAAGGGATAACAAGCACCGCCTGATGCTGTTCAACGATCTCCTGCAAGCCGGAAATCTTGCCGAAGCGGCCACGGTAGCCGAAGGGGTGAGAAGGAGCGAACCCATGAACTTCGACGGGCTGATGGCCGTGGCGACTATCCAGGGGTTGCAGAACAAGCACGCGGAAGCCATAGAAACCTACAAGGCGGTTGCTTTCCTGAACGACAGCCACGTCCCGGCCCTCATAGGCAGAGCCAACGCGCACCTCGCGCTCAGGGATTACGACCGGGCGGAGGAATTTTACAGGAGGGCGCTCGCGGTCAACGCGAGGACTGCCGCCGCCGAGTTAGGCCTTTCGAGGGTCTACAAGGCGCGGGGCAGGAGAGATTTGCAAACCACCCACCTGAACAGGGCGAGGCAGCTTGAGCCCAACAACGCCGAGGTTCAGGAAGAGTTGAGGCAATTAAGCGGAGGCGCCGGACAGTAATGACAACGGCGCGAAAAATTAAACGGGCTAGCGTGACCCGCTATTTTTTACTGATAGCTTCGCTATCGGCGTTGCTGTTGCTATCTGCCGGGTGCGCGGCCCGTGCCGTGAACGTTAACGCCGGCGCGGATATTGGTGACGAGGCCGAAAGCTCTGTTTTCGAGATTGCGTTTGGCCGGATTGGAATTCTTGAGCCGGAGATGTTTCTGTACAGCGTTTCGGCGGGCGGGATTTTTGAGTATCGGGATGATTGGAGCGCGGCGGCTTCCAGGCAGGTTTCAATGTCCGCGGCGCTCGCGTTGCAAAGGATGGGCTACGATCCGCTCATCATCCCCTCGGCCCTCCCCGACCGCAAGCGCGAGTTTTTCCATTTGGAAACCCGGATGCGCTACCATTGCACCGCGTTTCAAAGCGATTTTTTCACAGAGAGAAAACTCGCTTTCGGGCCTGACGACATTGGTATCTATTCGATAGGTTCGGTAGATTCGCTGTGCAATCGTCACCGGGTTGACGGCTTTTTGTACATGTATGGATTTGAGGAGAAATTTACGTGGGAAAGGCAGCGGTTTTTGAGCGAAAACGCTACGGAAGCGTCGCCGGTTCCGCGCGAACGGACGTTTATGGCGGCGATTTTGGTGCATAGGGACGGACGGATACTGTGGTACAGGCATATACTTGTTGACAGCGGCCTCGACATGAGGTCGCGCGAACACTCTTTGCGGATGATTGAGGCGCTGTTTGATTGATAAAATGAAAATACTGCCTTTGGCGCTGATACTGTTTTGTGCGGCGTTGCCCGTTAGTGCCGTGCCCGAGCGGCACCCTGCCGATTCCGTTTCCGGAAGCGCGGGCGTTCATGTGGAGAGTCTTTGGGCTCAATCGGTAATGTTGGAACGGAGGCTTGAGTATCAGGGGCGGTTCTTTTTTGATGTGGGCCTCGATGCCTATTTGCATGAAATCCTGGAAAAACTGACAACGCCGAAGGAGCGCGCGCACTATAATTTCAGAATCCAGATATTGAAAAACGGTGAGTTCAACGCGTTTGCCGCCCCCGACGGTACAATTTATCTGAATACCGGCCTCCTCTCCCGCCTCACAAACGAAACGCAGGTAGCCGCGGTTTTAGGCCACGAGGTTGGGCACATTGTAAACAGGCATACCGAAAGAAACCTTATCGCGTTAAAAACCCTCTCCCGCCTGATGGCGCTGGAAGCGAATGAACAGGCGCAGCGGGGGGCAGGGAGGAGGCAAAGAAGGGCGTCGAAGCGGCAATCGGACGCGCTCCCTATGAGCGGCGGGGTAACCGGAAACGTAACGAGCGCGTCGCTGGAAGCGGCGATTTACGGATATACTCAGGATATCGAACGGGAAGCGGACAGCACCGCGATTGTCAGAATGGCCGCGGCGGGGTATTTGCAGTTAGACAATTTTAGACAGTTTATTGATGGAATTATCAACTATCGCGGCGGAAGGTGCGTTGCTGGCGGGGGTTGCCGGGAAGATGAAATTGAAGCCGGATTTCTTAGTATCAAGTTAAGAAACGTTATTCTGTACGACGTTGTGGCAAATTTCGCCGCCGGTAATTTTGATTTGGTTGAGACGCAGCTCGAAAGGCTGCTATCGGTTGACAGCAGCGACGTCGACGTTCTCCTGATACGCGGCGATATGGAAAGGATAATGTCGCCAAGAAGCACCGCTTCCATCAAGTGGTACGAAAAGGCGCTACGGCATGAGCCTGATAATGTCGTGGCGATACGGGCGCTCGGCTTCGCCTATCATTCAATGGGCGTTCACGACAAGGCGCGCGAGTATTTACAGAGATACAGCGACATCGCCGGCGAAGGCGCGGCAGATATTAAAATGGTCAGGGAGGCGCTGGGCCAATGAAGCTATCAATGAAACGGACAGTATCAATAACATCTCTAATAACAGTTATAGCCGCGTTGCTGATAACCGTAAATTGCGGCGGCAGCCCCGCGCTGTGGAAACCTGTTCAGCCCGGATATACAAAATACTCCGGCAAGTTAGGTTTTAGCGTAAACCTGCCCGCCGGCTGGATGGCGTACGAAGACAAATCCGCGCTCCTTCTGACCCGCCACAGCGTCCCCCTCGGTTTCATCATGGCTTGGCGGCACCCGCTGTCAACGCCCTTGCCGTACACCGAACTCTCGATTAACAAGCACATGCAAATCTACGAAATCGCCGAAATCGTCACAGGCAACCTCCTCGCGACCCCGGGCGTTTTTAATTTGGTTGTTGAGGAATTAACCCCCGACGAAATAGACGGCAAAAGGTCTTTCAGCCTTCTAATCTCTTACACCATGGAAAACGGCCTACGCCGCCGCTGCCTGATCTACGGCTTTGTGAGCGGCCGCCACTACACGGAAATCGGCCTGTACGCGCTTGAAGATTATTACTTCGACGCGCTATTGAAAGATTTTTTTGAGCTAGCCGGCAGTTTTAGAGTTAGCGGCAGGTAACAGCGGCCTATTCATCTTCCGATCCGGCCAGCGAAAGCGGCGGATAGGCGGCAATGATGCTGTTTGGCTTGAACCTCTCCGCCAGATGAATCGGGTACTTGTCGGCCAGCGGTATGCGGAACAGTTTTTGCCGCGTTTCCATCGAAACGATAATCGCGTCGTCGCGGCGGATATGGTCGGGGAACTCCCGCTTGACCATGTTCCAGTTCTCTTTCAGAATGATTTTATGGCCCGCGCTGTCTTTCATCCGCTTGCTTATCTCCGCGCCGATTTTCTCTTTTTGGCACTCCGAAAGGAAGAACACAATTTCGGTTCCCGCCTGCCGCGACAGGTTTTTAATTTTGACGATGAACGTCGCCAGATCGGAGCGGTCTTCGCTCGTGGGCATAAAGACGGTGAGGATACGCTTTGTCGCTGAGAAGTTTCCGACAACCTTCGCGAAAACAAGGTTGGGCGGGCACTCGTCAATAAGCGTGGGGCAGTAGTTTTCAAACGGGCAGATTACCATCCCCGCCCGCGTTTCGGCGGCGGCCCGTAAAATTCCGTCCACGGGGTTGTGCGCTATGCGCATCTCCGGCTGGTGGCTCTCTTCAAGCTCGTTCGCGTAGTCCGCGCAAAACCCCAGTATTGTTTCCGCGTTAGCGATCGACTCGCGGCTGTCATCCGCGAGCACGAGGGGGGCGATTATCCTCCTTTTTGTATAGCGGAAGTGGCAGGCGAAATCCAAAAGGTTCCTGCATCCGGCGAGGGCCGGGATAAAAACAAGCGTTTTGCCCGCAAAGAAGATAGTGCTGCCCGGCTTGCCGGAGAGGCTCCGGGCGTACTTTCCCGCGAAGTGCACCGATATGATTTCGCCAATTGAGCAGGAGAGCAAAATAAGAATCATCGCCGCGTTAAAAACCGTCTCGTCGATAATCCCCATCTCAAGCCCGACCACCGCGCAGACAATCGTTGTCGCCGCCTGCTGGCTCGTCAGCCCTGCCGTCATCCAGATCGCGTCGTTTGAGTAGCTGTAAATTTTTCCGAAGATATAAGCCGCGAGCGATTTGGCGGCGATAGTCAGCCCCGTCAGGATAACTCCCAAAATCAGCGCGTCGCCAAACTCCGCAAAACTTTTGGGGTGGATGTGCATCCCCGCCGAAATAAAGAAGAAAGGGATAAAAAACGTGTTTCCGACAAAGGTTATCCTGTTCATTAAAATACTGCGGTTTGGTATAAGCCGGCAAAGCGCCAGCCCGCAGAAAAACGCGCCGATGAGCGGCTTTAGGCGCAGCGAGTGCGCCGTCCATGAGAGGAGGCAGACGGTTGCGAACACAAATAGAAACTGCGCGTTCCCGTCTTCCGACAGTACATGGAGCACCCGCCGCGCGATTTTCGGGATGAAAAAGAGTATGGCGAATATCAGAAGCGCCCAACTGCCGAACAGGAGCGCCCAGTAGACCGTTGCGATATCCATCCCGCGCGAAATATCGGTTATGAACACTAGAAGCGCCAAAACCGCGATATCGGACACAATCGACGCCCCCACCGCGACCGAAACCGGCTCGGAATTTTCCAGCCCGAACTTGTTGATAATTGCCAGCGCCAAAAGCGTATGCGACGCGAAAAAACTGGCGATAAGGATCGCCGCGTCGATCGAATACCCGAAAATGCTGATGATTATAACCGTCCCCAAAACCTGCGGGATTATAAACGTAAGCACCCCGAATATTACGCTCTTTGAAACGTTTTTTTTGAAAAGAAAAATATCGATTTCAAGCCCGGCGATAAACATGAGGTAGAGCATCCCCACATCTGAAAAAATGCTGAACGATTCCCCAGGCGACTCTAACCTGAACACGAACCGTTCAAGCACTACCCCAAACAGAATATAGAACACAATAGCCGGAATCTTGGTCTTGCCGGCAATCACTGGGGCGGCAAACACCGAGAATAGCAATACGGAGAATATAAACAGTTGATTGACCATAGTCTAAGTCCTAGACCCCTGAATCACATACGGCACTTTCCCGCCTTTGGCTTTTATAAAATCCTCATCGGAAATTACGATATCGACGTCGCCGCAGCCATATTTTTTAAGTGATGTTTTCAAAGCCTCGGCAACTTCTGCGCCGACAGACGTACGGTCGGCGCCGTCCGCTTCGGTAAACCTCACTTCAAGAGTATTTGCCGCGGTTTGGATCAGTTGCCATTTCAGCAGTGCGCAAACCTCCGTAAGGAAACAATATAACACGAGAAATGCCACTATCTTTTCATTAAAACAAAGCGCGTCCCCCATTCTTCCGGAAATTTCAATAATCGGCAGATTGCTGCCGCATTCGCAGGGCTGCTCAATGATACGGACGCAGTCATTAACATGGTAGCGGATGATGGGTTGAACATAATTCGTCAAATCCGTCATCAGCACTGCCGACGACCACTCACCTTGTTTAACTGGGCGACCGTCGTCGTCAACAGGTTCTATTAAAACCCAATCTTCATTAATATGCAAATGCCCGTATGGACAAGACATGGCGATTTCACCGCCCTCGGTGCTGCAATAGTTGTTGAGGACAGGGCAATTAAAAGCTTGCCGCAAATTTTCAAACATTTTAACGCTTAACGCCTCGGCGGATGACGCAATAACTCGTGGTTCTATTTTCAATGCCCCCCGCAGCTTTTCTTTTGCCAGTACCGTTAAAACGGAAGGGTAACCGGTCAACAGTTTCGGGTCGTGGGCATTTAGCCGCTCCACCAGTTCATCTATGGGCGTAAGCAGGGAAAAAATCTCGAAATTATCCGAAAATTCCCCTAACCTGTGTTTCATGCGAAGCGCGGAAGAATATGACGAGACAAATCCGCTGGCAGTGATAACGGACGCGGTTTTCACAACTGCCGGATTTATATCTTTGGGATTAAGCCCTCTGAACAACCGCGTCTCTATCAAACTGCCGTGTATGGTGTTACGGTAGCTGTCCCGCACCATAGGCATGGGTTCGCCGGTTGTTCCCGATGTGGTTATCGCGGTATAGCGGTTCAAATAAAGCTCGGCTATGTTTTTTATATCGGATAAATAATTTCTGAGTTCAGAAAGTTTGATTTCCGGATCTGTAACCCATTCCTCGTAGTTTTCCATCAAACCGCTCTTTGTAGTTATCGGCAAGTCGGCAAGCCGGTAGTTTTCTTTTATCCCCCCGTAAGCTTTTTTGAAATATGGGGAACGCTCTTTCGCAAACGTCACAAGTTCGCGCAATCTGTCCTGCGCGACATTCATACGCTGTTCGTGGGTTTGGGACCCGCCTTCCGATATTAGGCGGCGTGATTCTTCCGGTGTAATTGTTTTCATGTTTTTTTCTCCATTTTTTTAAGTTAATATAAAAAATATTATTTACCAATATTTTTTTCCGTTTCCAGCAAAACGGTTCGCGAAATAGTTATGACGCTGACATTGAAACCGAGCTGCCAAGCGTAGCTGATATCCTTTGTTAGCCGCCGCACTACCTCTATTCCGCCTACCGCGAACTCTTTTTTCTCCTCTTCACGGTATTCCGTCGGATTAAAAGGCACGCCGCTGTCTCTGAGCCGGAGAATTAATTCCTGCTCGGTGACGCGTATCAACACGTCAATAACCGCCGCGGTATTTTTTCGGCGGCCGTAATTCGCTATATTGACTGCCATCTCTTCCGCCGCAATACCTATACGTGCCGCGCCGAATCCGTCCGCGCCGTTTTTCTTGCAAAAATTTATTACCTGTTCGGAAAGGCCGGCCGCCGCCTCCACAGTGGCGGGGATGGAAAGGTCGAGCAATTTTTCGTCACCGTGTTCCTTATGCAGCAATAATACACCGTCCACGCTTTCCTTTTTGCGTATGCGCGCCCCTATACTCAAAATAACCAGAAAGGCGGCGGCTTCCGCCAGTAGAAACGACAGCCAGAAAAAGTCCATGTTCCATGCGGCAAACATCATGGCAAATAATAATACGAAACCAAAACCGTTCATAAAAACAATCAGCGCCGCGAGTTTTACGCGGCCTGTGGTCTGGAATATACATTGCAACATTGTGTTGACGCCGTATAAAGGCAGGCACAGCGCGTACATCCGCAACGCTGGTTCTACCAGCGCAAGGCCCTCCGGAGAGTTTATGCCGAACAGGCGCCCTACCTCGCCGGGCAGTATAAGGAACAGAGCCATCATAACGGCGCTGGCTATAATCATAAACTTGAACGCCGCCCGCGCCGTGAAGCGTATTCCGGGATAATCCTTTTCACCGTATAGCGTGCCGGCAATCGGAAGCAGCGTATCGTTCGCGCCGCTAATAAACATCGCCGTCAGCATGAGCGCGTTGAAGCATATTGTCATTGCCGCCATACCGGGCGAACCTAACGAACCCATAATTAGCATGTTGAGTACCAGAGCGCGTAAAAACAACAGCCCCTGCGTGAGGGCTTTGGGCGAACCCGTACCCATAATACGCGGTATATGCGCGATGTCGCTTATTTGCGGCTTAACAAAACGTAAAGTGCGCTGTTTGGAGCGGAAATACGGTAACAATACAAGGATACCGGTTGTGTAACCGAGCGTAATGGCTAATCCCGCGCCAGTAAGCCCTAAATTCAGGAATTTGACAAACGCAAAGGTTAAAACTAAATTTGCGGCATTAGCGGTAATGGCGATATATGCGGCGATACGCGGTTTACCGTCCGTACGTACAAAATACGCCATACCCATAATCAGCATCATCACAGGGCCGACGAATACTGCCGGCGTAAGGTACGCCCGCGTCAGCGCGGCGAGATCACCGTCACCCTGAGTCAGCACGCTGGTGACAGGCTGCATAAACAGAAGCAGCGCCGCCGGCAATACAAACATGGCGGATATTCCGGCTGCGAAGGTAACCGTAAATATACGGTTTGCCTGTTCCGTTTCACGCCGCCCCTTCGCTATGGAGACGCATGTAACGCCGCCTATCGCAAACAGCAGGAATACCGAGTTGAGGCAAAAAATAACCGGCGCGGAAAGACCAATCGCGGAAAGCGCGGTTTCCCCAAGCAAGTTGCCGACAATGATACTGTTCACCACGTTAGCCACAGAAATAGCGACTGTCATCAAAATCGTGGGGATCAGGTATTCGCGAAATTTGTTCTCTATCAGCGTTCCGCAGCGTTCATACATCGCCGTCACCCCCGAACATACCGAGGCTTTTCACGCCGTCAAGAAATTTGCACAGATACTCGCGGTTTGTCTCGGGCCAGTGCCAGCCCATTCTAAGCAGAGCCTGAGTAGTGTAGTCGTTATTAACCGCCACAGGCAGAGTCATTTTGCCCCGCGCCATATTTTGATACGCAATCAGGCTCGTAAGGCTTTCGATACGGGCTGGGTCTTTCATGGTAGAGGAGAGCGCGCTTTGAAACACGTCGTCTTCTACCATTTCGATATTCATACCAAGGTTTTTCATGGTAAGTATGATGTCGCCTACGAACAGTTTATGGTTGTTGTACGGATGGAATACCCTGCACGACTCGGAAGTTTCCGCAAGCAGCAGCACTGCCGCCGTTGTGCTGTCTATGGGCGCGAGTTCGGTTAAATTGTTATAGGCGGAATAGGGGAAGCACCCGATAGTATGGTATGCCCGCAGCCGGCCCAAGAAACTGTTTTCGCGTGCGTTAATCTGGAATTCTCCGTCCTTATTTCTTGCCATCAAATTACCTACGCGCATTATTTTAGCGTCGAGCCCGTTTAGCGCCGCTTCAAGTACGGTGCGTTCCGCCATGAATTTGCTGTGCACATACTGATTTTCAAGATTTTGCCCGAAGAACAGCATGGTCTCGTCCATCACGGTATCTCTTGACGGGGATCCGCCTACCGAGAATCCGGCGATACTGGCGGTGGAGATATGAATCAGGCGCGAGCCGTGTTTCCGGCAGAAGCCGATCAGGTTTACGACGCCGCCCGTGTTTACGTCAAAAGCGCTGCTGTCTTTTGAGAAATGCGTCACATTGGCGGCGCAGTTTATGACGGTATCTATGCGCGGGATAGCTGCGAGGCAGGCTTCATCCGTCATGTCGCCTTCCACTATTTTCAGGCGGCCTTTCCAATCTTCCGCGGCGTCCTCAAAGTAGTAGAACAGCAGGTTGCGCAACCGCGTTTCGGCGCTGCCCCCTTTGCTTCGCCGCACAAGGCAGTAGATACCGCCGGCGTCGGATTTGAGCAGCCCGTGGAGTACGTGAATGCCTAAAAAACCTGTTGCCCCTGTTAGCAGTACATCGCCGGTTTTTCGCGCGGCGCCGCGGCGGAAAGCGTCGAGGCTGCCTTCGGCGAGCAGCGCGTGTATTGCGGAATAGTCATATTTTTCCTCGCGTACCGGGGCTTGCTGAGTTTCGGCGTCCGGCGCGGCGAGCAGCTTTGCCAGTTCCCGCGGCGTGGGGTGGGCGAATACGTTGGTATAGGAAATCCGCTCGCCGTTTACGCCGCAAAGCCCGGCGGCTTCCGCCTCAATGACGACGCGCGTTACCGCAAGCGAGGTTCCGCCTATTTCAAAGAAATTATCCAAAGCCCCCACGCGCTCCGCGCCGGTGATACCGGCAAACAGCCCGCAAAGTTTTTCTTCCGCTTCCCCTTGCGGGGCTTCGTAGCCGCTCTGTCTCAAAAGCGCCGGCGCGGGCAGGGCGCGAAGATCCGTTTTGCCGCTGGGGGTTTTGGGCATAGCGGGAATCTGCAAATATGCCGTGGGTATCATGTACCCAGTAAGGGTGCGCTTTAACGCTTCTTTTACCTCTTCGGGCGCAATCTCGCGCTCAGCCGCGTAATAGGCGCACAGATGGTCTGCGTTTTGCAGTTTGCGGATTATCACGGCGCAGGCGCGGATGCCGTCTATGGCGTGAACGGCGTTCTCTATCTCGCCGAGTTCGATACGCAGGCCGCGCAGTTTGACTTGATTGTCGCTGCGGCCGAGCAGTTCTATCTCGCCGTCCGCCGTCCAGCGGGCAAAGTCGCCCGATCTGTACATGCGTTCGCCGTTGTAGTTAACGAAGCGCCCGGCGGTCATCTCCGGCAGGTTCACGTAACCGCGCGCCACGCCGCGCCCGCCGATTAAAAGCTCGCCGATTACACCGCAAGGCAGGGCATTGCCGTCTGTGTCTACCACCTGTTCGCGCACATTCAGTAACGGCTTGCCTATCGTCACGCGGGAAGCGCCTGTCAGCTCTTTCCCGTTGCAGGATACGGAAATTTCCGTTGGCCCGTAGGTATTAAACAGCCGCGTGCCGCTCCCGCCGTGCAATCTTTTCAAAAGTGTTTCCGGATATTTTTCCGCGCCGCACATCACTACCTTGCATTTGCGTATTGCCGCAAGCAGTGCCGGGTGTTCCGTGTATTCCATCATTACGGACGGCGTGGTGTTGAAGGCGTCGGCTCCCGTTTCTTCAAACAGTTTTGCAAGCAGCGCCGGATCGCGCGCCGCGTCGTCGCCGGCAAAGACCAGTGTCACTCCGTTGCAGAGGCTTGTCATGCTCTCTTTAAGGAACATGTCAAACGCCACGGTGGTTATGGACATCATGCACGCCGCGTCCGCAGCCAGCGCGTGTACGTGGATGTTTTTCGGATGCGCGTCCACATAATTCGCAATGCCGCGGTGCTCTATCATTACGCCCTTGGGTTTGCCGGTGGAGCCGGAAGTGTAGATGATGTAAGCTAAATCATTCGGCGAGACGTCTATATCCGGATTGTCTTCGCTTTGCCCTTCCCGTACCGCGTCGATGTCGAGGGTGTTTTCGAACTCCGCTGCGAACTCTTTTTCGGTGAGCATATATTTTGCGCCGCTGTCCGAGAGCACGTGGGCGATACGCTCTTTGGGGTATTCCGGATCGAGCGGTATGTAAGCGCCGCCCGCTTTAAGCGCGCCGAGCATTGCGATAAGCGTCCTGCCCGTGCGCCGCAGCAGAATTGCTACGCGGTCTTCTTTCTGTACGCCGAGTGACAGCAGGGCGTTTGCCACCCTGTTCGCTTCCGCGTTTAGCCGCGCGTAGGTGTATGAACCTTCGGCGGCGATAAGCGCGGTATGGCCGGGCGTTTTTTCCATGGCCGCCTCAAACATCCGGTGCAGTACGCCTTCCGGCATATCGGCGGCTGTTTGGCTGTTAAAACTCTCTATCAGCGCGCACTGCCGTTCGGATAGCAGGGATACGCCGCTAACGGGCGCGGATGAATTTTTTATCAGGTTTTGAAGCGCGGCGGAGAGCGTATCCGCGAAATGTTCCATGAGCGTTTTGGAATAAAGCGCGTCGTTATACTGCACGGCGAAAACCATGTCGCCGCCGCGCTCCTCAATATGTACGGAAAGTTTGAACTTGGGCCGGTTTGCGGCTAAAATTTCAAAACGCGCTTCGGCGCCGCCAACCTGGTACCCGCTTGTTATGCCGAGCCCGAGTTCGCAGGCGAACATAATGGAAGGGGAGTACCCGTAATCCCGCGCGATGTTTGTATACGGATAGCCTTCGTGCGCCACGGAGTCCGCCAGTGTCCGCTGTGCTTCCCGGATAAAGTCCAAACAGCTTTGCCCCGCTTCGCGCCGTATGTGGAGCGGCAATGTGCGCACAAACATACCGTAAGTGTTCAACACCCTTGTATCGCCGCGTCCGCTGCTTATGCCGGAAATATAGGTGTCGGGCTTCTGCGTCCAGCGCCCCACTGCGTATGCGGTAGCGGCAAAAAACAGCGACGCGGGCGTGACGCCCTCCTCCTTACAAAACGACAGAACGGCGTCCCTGTCCGCCTTTTTAACAATTTCGAGCAATGAACCGGAAGTGCTGTCGTGATTGATATCGGGATCGATTTCGCTTACGCTTTCAAACCCGCTCAATTTTCCGTCGAAATATGCCTTATCCGCGAGCCAGCCGCTTCCGCCTTCACGCTCCGATTCTTCCAAAGCGGCGTCGAAAGCCGTTAATTTCTCTACGGCTGGATTGCCGCCACCGTATACCGTGCCGATTTCACGCAAAAACAGATCGAGGGAGCCTCCGTCAAAGGCGGCATGGTGAAAATCCGCCAGCATGGCGGCTCGGTCGGGGGTTTGTATTATGCGCACGCGGTAAAGCGGGCCTTTTGCCAAATCAAACGGCTGCACGAATTTTTCACGCAGTTCGTATAGTTCCGTTTCGCTTACCTGTTCGAGCGGTATTGCCGCCGGCGTATAGTCGGGTATCTGTACGGGGCCGTTTTTACCGGCGGCGATACGTATCTTTACGGCGGGGTGGGCATCGATAACCCTGCATACGGCATCGTGCAATTTTTGCGCGTCGATATCCGCCGGTAGCGAAATCAAAAATGGGATGTTGTAGCGTATTGACATGGGGTCTTTGAGGCAATCGAGGTAAACGCCCGTTTGGCTTTGAGAAAGCGGGTAGTCCGCCTGTAACTCTTTTGGCTTAGTTGTTTCGGTTTTACGCGAAAGGAGCAGGCTGATAACCATATTTTCTATGCCGAGCAGGGTAGGATTTTTCATAATTTCCCGCACGGTAACGGAAACGCCGAACGCCTCGTCTATTTTGGCTGCTAACTTTATGCAGGATAGCGAGCTAAGCCCCGCCCGCAATAGATTTGTGCCGATGCCAAAATCTTTATGCCCTAAAATTTCCGCCGTGATTTGGGATATTTTTATTTCCAAGTCGTTTAGCGGTCTTGCGGAGTTCTCTGTTTTCTCCGCGGAAAACGCCGGAGCAGGCAGTTTGCGGCGGTCTACTTTGCCGCTGGGGTTGAGCGGTATGGCGTCGATTTGCATTGTAGCCGCGGGCACCATGTATGAGGGAAGTTTTTCTTCTATGAATTGATTAAGCGCTTCCACATCAATCGGTGATTCTCCCACGACATACGCGACGGCGCATTTTCCTCCGCCCGGCGCGTCGGTGGCTATGACGGCAGCGTCGTTGACAGAGGGGAAAGCTCGTAGCCGTTCTTCTATTTCCGTCAGCTCAACACGAAAGCCGCGGATTTTTACTTGAAAATCACTGCGTCCGACGAAATCAATATTGCCGTCGGGTAAAAATCTTACCACATCGCCTGTGCGGTACATAACCGCGTAGTCGGGGTCGTTATTATAATTGAACGGGTTTTTTACAAATTTCTCTTCCGTGATATCCGGTCTGTTAAGATACCCTTTTCCCACCTGCCGCCCTGCGACGCAAAGTTCGCCCGCCGCTCCGACCGGGGCGAGGCGGTTATTTTTGTCGACAACGTATAAGGCGGTATTGTTGAGGGCGCGGCCTATCGGTACACGGTCGTAGAGTTTGTCTACGTTGAAAATGGTAATGAACACGGTACACTCTGTGGGTCCGTATTCGTTGTATAGCGTATAATTTTTTGGTGGCGCGATTGGGACTAATGTTTCCCCCCCGACCGAAAGGGCGCGAAGCCCGCGGCAGCTCATGGTTTCCGCGAACTGCCGTCCGAGCTGCGTAGTGATAAATGCTATGCTGATGTTATTTTTGTCAAAGTAATCGCGCAGCCCCGGCAGGTCGAGCCGCATATCTTCGGGGATGATGTGTACGCACGCGCCGGAGATCAAAGTGGGGTACATGTCCATCATACTGGCATCGAAACCAAAACTGGCGTACGCGGGGACATTGTCGTTTTCGGTGATGTTGTGAAAATTGCGGTAGTATGTGCAAAAATTGGTAAGGTTGCCGTGGGTCAGCATCACGCCTTTTGGGTTGCCCGTCGTCCCGGATGTGTATAATAAAATCATGGTATCATCCGGTTTGGGCGGCGCGGGAATATCGCCGTCGGGCAGTTTGGCTATATCGGCTGTCAGCAAAAACTCACCGCTGTAAGTTGGAACGCGGTCTTTCAAATCTTCATCCGCGATTATGATACGCGCACCCGCGTCTTTTATCATAAATTGCAAACGCTCGGCGGGGTAGCCAGGGTCAAGCGGCATATAGGCCGCGCCCGATTTCATCACGCCCATCGCGCCGACGGGCATCATATCCCCGCGGTGTACCAATATCCCCACGGCGTCGCCTTTTCCAACGCCGCGGGCTTTAAGACAGGCGGCGATCCGGTCTGTGGCAAGATTCACCTCCGAATAGGTAAGAACTTTTTCCCCAAACACAACGGCGTGGTTCGCGGGTGTCTTTTTCACCTGTTCATTAAATAAGTCCACAAGCGTTTTACCGTGATTCTCATCACAGCGCTCTCCCGCGAAATCTTCCAATATCTGCTTGCGCTGCGCATCCGGTAATTCGGCTATATCCCGCAAAACCGTCTGCCCGTCGTCGTTTACAAAGCGGGAAACAATTGTAATAAACAACTCCATCATATTAGAGATGATTTCATCCTGATAAAGTTCGCGGGAATACGAAAGCACGACGCGCAGTTTATCCCCCTCCCGCAGCAGTTCGAGCATAAGGTCTATTGCCAGTGCCTGACGTTTGACGGGCAGAGTACGTATTGACAGCCCCTGTACCGCCGGCGGTTTTATTTCAGGAAGGTAGTTGACAACCATATCAAATATGGGCGAACGGGAGGCGTTTCTGTCCGGCGCGAGTATGGGGACGATTTTTTCAAACGGGCAGGTTTGGCGGCTTTTTACCTGTTTTACAGATTCGGAAACGGTTTTTAGATATTCGCTTGCCGTCGTTAGCCCGGGAGTTTTTACACGTATCGGCAGCGTGTTTACAAACATGCCGACGGTTCGCGCGGTTTGCTCAAACGGCCGGCCGCTCATGGCCGTGCCCAACGCCACGTCTTCGCTGCCGCAGTATTTCGCAAGCGTCAGTCCAGCCGCGGCGAAGAGGAGCCTGAATGTGGTGACGCCTAATCTTCGCGCCGCTTCGTCTATCGGCCCGGCGTCGATTATACGGACGCAATCAATATCCGCAAATGGCAATATATCGGGACGTCGCGGCAGCGTCGGCATGTCGGTTTCCGGTACGCCGCCGTCAAACATTTGCGTAAAAAACTCTTCTCCCTTGCCGTCGTCAATATTTTCAGACTGCCAGGCGGCGTAATCCGTATAATCCAGTTCAAGCGGCGGTAATTTTTCGCCATTGTATAATTGCCACAGTTCATCTATTATCACCTCCGCGCTTGCGCCGTCCATGATGATATGGTGCATAGCTAAATTAAGTATTGCCGTTGATTCGCCGGTCTGGTACAGGGTAAAGCGGAACAGCGGCGCGTTTTCTATATTATATGGTGTATCGTTTTTTTGTATCAATTTTTCCACATCGCCGGGCGCGCAGGATTCAACCCGCAAAGGTACCGGCAGTTCGTCAAGAACGCGGTGTACAAATTCGCCGTTTTCCATTGGGTAATAGGAGCGAAGCGCCGTATGTCTGTTCACAAGCGCGGCAAGTGCCTTTTCCAGCCGCGAAATGTCAAGCGGCCCGCCGATTTCTAACGCGAGATTGATATTGTACGCGCGGGATTCGGGATCCATACGCTGCTCCGCCGCCATCTGCCGCTCCGCGAACGTAAGCGGCAAGTTTTTACGCACGGACGCTTTCGGGATAACGCCATGTTGAGGTTTTTTTAAAAGTTCCATGTTAAGCCCTGTCGTTAACTTTTTTGATTATTTCATCCCAAAATTATTGGCGGTTTGTCCGCATAATTTTGGGATGGCTTGTTTTTTGCGGCAAGCGGTACAACGGAACTTCATTAAATATTCGGATATATCAAATATTTGAACGAGTTAAATTCTTCCCAGTCATAAAACAGGTTTTGCTTGATTGAATTCAGGATATTTTCCTTGTTTTCGTTTTGGTAAACGACAGGAATGAGGTCGGCCTTATTTTTTATCGCGTATGATGTTCTTTTATGGCCGTCAAAAATATAATCGAACGAATCAATGTTGACGGCGGTTACAGGGGAATCCTGATGACGGCCGTTTTCAAAATCGCGGACGGGCCGCGTTGGATATAAATTTGTTGGGGAAATAAATGCTTTGGAACAATTTCCGGAGGCCAGCCATGAATTATATTCGGCAAATATAATGTCAACAACACGCTCCGGTGTGATGAACGATGTGTCTATAATAAGGTTGAAATTAGATAAATCGGAACAGTTCGCGCCGTATAGTTCCATATACCGCTTATTTTCACTCGCTTTTCGCGCAATTATTTTATTGACCGCGTCTTCCCGTGACGAGTATTTTTCGTTTTCCCGCAGGCTGTCCCCCGATATTCTGTTTGCGGATACGATTAAATTGGTTTTCAAGAAAATTTTGAAAGATTTGGGGATAAAAAACCATGCGAGCCGCGAATCGACTATTAAACTGGTTGATTCATTCAACGATTTGAATGTAGAGTCTATCTCTTCATCTATTTCCGGATGCGTTTCTGCGTATTTATTCAGTTCCAAAGTCGTCATATTATACTTGCGCGCGATCTCCCGCTGAATTTTGCCGGTATAGATGTATTCATAGCTCAACAACTTGCACAATGGATCGGAGATAGTGGATTTCCCGCTCCCCAAATCGCCGGTGATAGAGATAATTTCCGTCATATTTTAAAGCGTCCTTTTTAATGTATGGTTTTTACGATATTTTTCTGAATAAACCGCACTATCTGAAAATATAATGTTTTCGGATAGGTTTCAAGACTTTCCACACGCAGGACAGCCCTTTTGGAAAGGTCACATAGTCCCCGGCGGTTATGGATACGCTTCCGCCGTCGTATGAAACGATCACCTCCCCTTCGATAATGAGGCACGTTTCCTCGCTGTCGTAGTGCCAGTCAAACTCCGATACGCCGCAGCCCCAGGCCGGTTTTGACGCCATGCCGCTTTTTTCGGCTTCGGTCGGTTTTCGTACAGTTACGTCCATTATTACCGGGCTCCTCCCTTAAATATTGCAGAATATGAGGTAAAACGCTGCTTTAAATATAATACATTGGTGCGGGAAAATCCACGTTTTAAAAAAAATCAAAAAAACATTTGACACGGGTTGTCCCATAATCTATATTTAGATGATTGGCTATAATTTTTCCAGTTTTCAGGCAATAGGGAGTAACATGAAAACCGTTGTTGTTGACACTAAATCTATTGAGCGCGGCTGGTTTGTGGTGGACGCTGCAGAGTTGACTTTGGGGCGGCTTGCTAGTAAGGCGGCGCATGTGCTTATCGGTAAGGGCAAGCCGGCTTATTCGCCCAACCAGGATCATGGCGACTATCTTATCGTTGTTAACGCTGATAAGGTGAGGCTGAGCGGCAAGAAGCCGGACACCAAGACGTATTTCCGCCACTCGACCTATCCGGGCGGGGACAAGACGCGGACTTTTGAGGAGCAGATGACCCGCGACTCCACCCAGGTCGTGATTCACGCCGTCAAGGGGATGGTTTCGAAGAACCCGCGCGGGCGGGCCATCATGAGGAAGCTGTTCGTCTACAGCGGCTCCGAGCATCCGCACGCCGCGCAGCAGCCCAAAGAGTTGAAGCTGTCCGTCGGTCCGACGCCAGTCGTCCAAAACGCGTAACGCGAGGGCATGAATTGCCCCCGCAGGGGCGAACAGTGTTCGCCCGCGCCGAATTGAACGGCAGTAGTAAATAACGCAATATACTATATTAGGGTAGAAGGAGCAGTACCTTGGAAAACAAATTTTTTGGAACCGGAAAGCGCAAAAACGCGATCGCGTGCGTAATCGTCCGCCCGGGTAAGGGCGAAAAGTCGGTCAACGGTAAGCCGCTGATGGAGTATCTCAAGAGCGACGTGCTGGTGATGGACGTGGAGAAGCCCCTCAACATGCTCGGCGCCGCCGAGACCTTTGATGTTGTCGCGCGTGTGCGCGGCGGCGGGCTTAGCGGGCAATCGGGTGCGATACGCCTCGGCATATCCCGTGCGCTCGCGCTTGTCAGCGAGGACAACCGCAAGGTTTTGCGCAAGGGCGGCATGCTCACGCGCGACTCACGCGTTGTCGAACGCAAGAAGTACGGCCAGCCCGGCGCGCGCAGACGCTTCCAGTTCTCGAAACGCTAGATTTTGCGGGCAATTTGCGGCGGGGGGCGTGTTGTACCGCCCCCGCGTCGGTATTATTGTATATTGTCGTACCGAATTTAATTTTAATCACACGGCCGAGCGAGGAATGGGTGCCGCCCCGAGTATACGGGATGGTGATTTCCAAGCCGTGACCGCCGTGGAAGCCATAACCCATACATATCAAGGAGTACCGCCATGTCTTCATTGACACTGCAGGACCTGTTGGAAGCCGGAACCCATTTTGGCCACCAGACGAAGCGCTGGAACCCCAAAATGAAGCGTTTCATCCTCTGCCCCAAAAACGGCATCTATATTATTGACCTCAACAAGACTGTCACGTCGCTCGACAAGTTTATTGAGAGGGTGAGAGCCGAAGTCCAAAAAGGCGGCAAGGTGCTGTTCGTAGGCACCAAGAAGCAACTTAAAGACTGCATCCGCGAGGAAGCCGTACGTTGCGGCATGCCCTACGTCACCGAACGCTGGCTCGGCGGCATGCTCACAAACTTCCAGACCATCAAGCAGAGCATCGCCAAACTCGACAAGATTGAGAGGATGGAAACCGACGGCACGATGGAGTCTCTGCCCAAAAAAGAGCGCCTGCTCATCGCCAAGAAAAAGGAAAAACTTCTCGCGATCCTGACTGGCATAAGGCACATGCGCCGCCTGCCGTCTATTATTTTTGTGGTAGACACGCTGAAAGAACATATCGCTATCGCCGAAGGTAAGCGCCTCGGGATCTCCATTGGTGCGATCGTAGACACAAACTGCGACCCCGATATGGTCGACTACCCAATCCCCGGCAACGACGACGCCATAAAGTCCGTCCAGTTGATTACCCGCGTAGTTAGCGACGTAATTTTGGAACACGCTTCAGCCGCCGCCGCTGCCGAAGAGATGGCCGCCAAAGACGAGCCATCCGCCCGCCCGGCTGAGGAGGGCGAAGAAAAACCCAAGCGCCCCCCCCGCGTAGTCCACAAAAAAATCGCCAAAGTGATGGAGGAAGAGGACTAATCGTTGGTTTTGACTTTGACTTTGAATTTAATATTTTGACTCTATATTTTTTTCAGGAGGCATTACAATGGAAATATCCGCCAAAACAGTAAAAGAACTCCGGGACAAAACCGGCCTGGGCATGATGATCTGCAAGCAAGCGCTCATCGACGCGGGTGGCGACATGGAAGCGGCGATTCAGGAACTGCGCAAGCAAGGCCAGATCACGGCCGCCAAGCGCGCCGGCAAGGCGGCGAAAGAGGGCAAGGTGTGCATCTACACAGACGCCGCCTGCGGGATACTCTACGAGCTGAACGCCGAAACCGACTTCGTTGTGCGCAACGACGACTTCGTCGGCTTCCTCGGCGATCTTGGCAAGATACTCGCGGCGAACAGGCCGGCCGACCACGCCGCCGCGCTGCAACTGACCGACGCGTCCATCGGCGGGATCACCGTCGAGGCGCGGGTGACGGAGTTAGTCGGTAAAATCGGCGAAAACATTATGTTCCGCCGCTACAAAAAGATGGACGCTGACCCGTCCAAAGAGAAGATTTTTTCGTATGACCACGGTAGCGGCAGAATCGGCGTGCTCATAAAGCTCGAGGCCGCTTCGGCCGACGCGCTCGCGTCCCCCGCCCTTGCGCAGCTTGGCGCCGACCTCGCCATGCAGATCGCCGCGGAAAACCCCATAGCGATCGACGAATCGGGCATATCCGCGGACATCATCGCCAAGGAAAAGGACGTCTACTTCACGCAGGCGTCTACCTCCGGCAAGCCGGAAAACGTCTGGGAAAAGATGGTTGAGGGCAAGCTCCGGAAGTATTACGAAGAGGTTACGCTTGTCAACCAAAAATTTATCCGCGATCCGGAAAAAGGTGTGGCGGAGATAATCGCCGAGGCCTCCAAGGCCGCCGGCGCGGAGGTGAAACCCGTCTGCTTCATCCGCTTCGAACTCGGCGCGGAAGAATAGAAACGCGGGGGGAGGCCGTATGTCCGGTACCGGTAGCTATAAATACAGGCGCGTCCTGCTAAAACTGTCGGGCGAGGCGCTCGCTGGCAAGCAGGGTTTTGGGATTGACCCCGAAATTGTCGCCAAAATCGCCCGCGAGGTAGCGTATGTCGCCGCGGGCGGCGTGCAAGTCGCGATTATCATTGGCGGCGGCAATTTCATACGCGGCGCATCGGCGGCGGGGGTCTCCCGCACCGCCGGGGACGCGATGGGGATGCTTGCAACGGTGATCAACTCCATCGCTTTCGCCGAGGGGTTGAAGGCTTGCGGGGCGCGGGCGGAGGTGTTGAACGCCGTGCGCATCGATAGGGCCGGGGAGTATTATACCCCCGAACGCGCGTCGAGGCTGCTGTCGGCTGGCGCGGTGGCGCTCATCGGCGGCGGAACGGGCAGCCCGTTCTTCACGACCGACACCGCCGCGGCGCTGAGGTGCGCGGAGATTGGCGCCGAGGTGATTCTGAAAGCCACAAAGGTAGACGGAATCTACGACAGCGACCCCATGAAAAACCCGTCCGCGAAACGCTTCGACACGATAACCCACGCCGAGGCGCTGTCGCGAAACCTCAAAGTGATGGACGCCACCGCGTTTTCGTTTTGCATGGAACAGGATATTCCCATTATCGTTTTTAAGCTGCTTGAAGAGGGAAATCTTGTAAAATGCCTCGAGGGGCAGCCGGTGGGCACGGTTGTAAACGCCGGATAATTTCGTAGGGCGTTTTATCAGTCTCAAAAGACATGAAAGGCAGTTTATCTATGAATTTAACAAAGTGGATTGTTCCCGCTGTTATCGTGGTGCTGATTGTAATAGCATGGACCCAGTACAACGGCCTCAACCGTTCCGATTTGGCGGTTGATGTTAGTTGGGCGGAGATTGATAATCAACTTATGCGTAGAGCAGAATTGGTTCCGGATCTTGTGCGGGCGGCCAACAGGATAGCCGCTCACGAAGCTGAAATTATAAATAGCGTTACCGACGCGAGGGCAAGGTTGGCAGGAGCCACAGGCAGAGAGGCAAGGATACAGGCCGGTGTCGCGATGGAGGGGGCGCTTTCACGCTTGCTCGCAGTCATGGAAAACTACCCGCAACTTAGGGCAGACCAGGGGTACATACGCGTAATGGATGAGCTTGCGGGGACAGAAAATCGTCTTGCAGTAGCGCGTAGAAATTATAACACCAGCGTTGGCGATTACAATCTAAAATTGCGTGTGGTTCCCGCGGCGTGGATTGCGCGTGCATTTGGTTTTGAAAGCAGGCCATTCTTTGAAATCCCCGAAGAAAGCAGAGCAAGGCCGGTTTATGACCTGTAGGCGGTTTTTTGCGGGTGTATTTGCGATTTTTATTATCTCGGGTGCCGGCTTCGCCATGCCCAAGCCGACGCGGGATTTTTATGTGAATGACTTCGCTAATGTTTTATCCGCTTCCCACAAGGGCGCTGTTTTAAGCAGGGCGAGGGGTTTAAGCGAGCAGACCGGGACGCAAATCGTAGTCGTTACCGTCGTTTCTTTGGAGGAGCAGGCGATAGAAGAGTACGCCAATAAACTGTTAAACCTATGGAAAATCGGCGACAAAAGAAATAATGGCGTCCTCTTCCTCATTGCCCCCGTCGAGCGCCGGGCATTTATTGAAGTCGGATACGGCCTTGAGGGTGCGCTAACGGATGGGGCTGTAGGACAGATATTAGATACCTACGTTTTGCCGCATTTTCGGCAAGACAATTTTTCACAGGGGATATTAGACGGATTTGGTGAGATTTTGGCAGCGGTCAGCGGGGAGTTTACCGCCCCTCTTCCGAAAACCGAGCTTAAAATATTTGTCGGTATACTTTATTTTATCATATTGTTTATATCAATATATTGGTTGATTGGTGGTAAATCTCTGTTTGGATTGTTTGGAATAGTTGGGATATTTGCCCGAAGCCGCAGACATGGCGGTAGACCCTCAAGCGGTCGCGGTGGTTCATCGGGCGGAGGGGGAGCGAGAAGGAGATGGTAACAAGTGAAAAGCGCGGTGGAAAGAGGGCGGAATACGCTAAAATTATAATTGCGGCCGGATTAGCGGCCCCGTTATCATATATCGGGGTGGAAATAACACCGGTCGAATGGGTTCAACCTATAATAGACTTCTTGAGTATACTCATGATATTTTGGTAAAGAAACGAAAATATGAAAAAACAAAAAAACTTGATTGACGACAATCAACACTTCATAGGGGGCCCCCATCCGAAATGATGGCAACCTCCGCTAAACCGTTAACAAAGGAAACAAAAAATGGGCGCAATGGAAGATATCAAAAAAGAAACCGAAGATCGGATGCAGAAAACCCTCGACAGTCTCAAAAAAGACCTGACGCGGGTGAGAACCGGCCGCGCGACGCCCGCGCTGCTCGACGGGATAAACATCGACTATTACGGCAACCCCGCGCCAATTAACCAGGTCGCGAACATATCGGTGCCGGAAGCGCGGATGATTATCGTCCAGCCGTGGGAGAAGAGCATGCTGTCGGCGATTGAGAAAGCGATTCAGGCGTCGAACTTAGGCCTGAACCCGCAAAACGACGGAAACCAGATCCGCATCCCCATCCCCCCGCTCTCAGAAGAACGGCGCAAAGACCTGTTCAAAACCTGCGGCAAAACCGCCGAGGAGTGCAAGGTCGCCATGAGAAACGTCCGCCGTGACTCCAACGAGAAGTTGAAAAAAGCGCAGAAGGACAAGGCGGTTACGGAGGATCAGGAGAAGAAAGGGCTCGACGACGTGCAGAAAGTTACGGACAAGTACATAAAATTAGTGGACGAACAGTTGGCTCTTAAAGAAAAAGAGATTATGGAAGTTTAATTTGTTTCACATGGGCGGCAAACCACCGCCCATGCAAATTCCGCCAAATCATCAAATACATTCCAACACAATCCTCAACATCCGCCTGAGTGGCTCCGCCGCGCCCCAAAGCAGTTGGTCGCCTACGGTGAACGCGGTCAGGTAGTTTGGGCCGATGTTCATTTTGTGCAGGCGGCCGATGGGGATGGTCAGCGTTCCGCTTACCGCCGTCGGGGTCAGGCCGCGCAGCGTGCTCTCCTTGTCGTTGGGAATAACCTTGACCCACTCGTGGGCGGAGGCTATCATCTCGTTAATCTCGTCGAGCGGCACGTTTTTCGTCATCTTTATCGTAAAACCCTGGCTGTGGCACCGCATCGCGCCAACCCTTACGCAGATGCCGTCTACGGGGATCGTCTTTTCCGAGCCTAAAATTTTGTTCGTTTCGACAAGCCCTTTCCACTCCTCGCGCGTCTGCCCGCCGTCGACCTGACTGTCGATCCACGGGATGAGTGAGGTGGCGAGCGGGGCGCCGAAGTTTTTTGTGGGGATCGACTCGCCGCGCAGCTCGTCAACGAAACACTTTTCCAATTCCAAAGCGGTGGCCGCCGGATTCGACAGCAGGTGCGCCGACGTGTTTGTCAGGTGCGCCATCTGCGCCGCGAGTTCTATCATGTTTTTCGCGCCGGCGCCGCTTGCCGCCTGATAAGTCATGCTCGATACCCACTCCACAAGCCCGCGGCTGAACAGGCCGGTCAGCGCCATGAGCATCAGGCTCACCGTACAGTTACCGCCCGCGAAATCCTTTATGCCGCTCTTTATCCCGCGGTTGATCACGTCCCTATTGACCGGATCGAGCACGATGAGGCACGAGTCCTTCATACGCAACGACGACGCGGCGTCGATCCAGTACCCGTTGAACCCCGCCGCGCGCAGCTTCGGATGCACCTCGTTTGTATAACTCCCGCCTTGGCACGACACGATAATGTCAAGCCCCTTGAGCTCGTCGATATCATACGCGTCTTTGAGCGGGGGTATGTCAACGCCTATCGACGGGCCTTTTTCACCGACCTGCGAGGTGGTGAAAAATATCGGCTCGTAGCCGTCAAAATCTTTTTCAGCCAGCATCCTGTCCATGAGAACGGAGCCGACCATGCCGCGCCAGCCTACAAAACCTACTCTGATTGTTGGCATAAAATGTCCTTATTGGTATTATTTTTTTAAATTTAAAGTCAAAATTACGGGTCTCCGATTAGCTTTCTTAGGCTGTCCGGTTCCGGGCTTCTGCCGAAAGCGTCTTTTTTGGTGATCAGGCGCTTTTGGTAGAGCATAGCAAGCTGGCTGTTCATTGTTTGCATACCGTGCTGCTGGCCTATTTCTATTATGCCTTGCAACTGGTGCACCTTGTCCTCTCGGATCATTGAGCGCACGGCCATTGTCGCCACCATTATTTCGCAAGCCATCACGCGGCCGCCGCCTACGCGGGGGATGAGCGCCTGGCTGACGATCCCCTCAAGCACCATGGAGAGCTGCGCCCGCACCGTTTCCTTCATGTCGGCGGGGAAGACATCTATGATGCGGTTGACGGTCTGGGCCGCGGAGTTTGTGTGCAACGTTGCCAGTGTCAGGTGGCCGGTTTCAGCGATGCTAAGCGCGGCCTGGATTGTTTCCAAATCGCGCATTTCGCCTATGAGCACCACGTCGGGGTCTTGCCGCAGCGCCACGCGCAGCGCCGCCGAAAAACTTTTGGTGTCCTGCTGGACCTCGCGCTGGTTGATGATGCACTTTTTGTGCTTGTGCACAAACTCTATCGGGTCTTCAACCGTAAGGATGTGCCCTTCGCGCTCGCAGTTGATCTTGTCGATTATCGACGCGAGCGTCGTGCTCTTGCCGCTCCCCGTGGGGCCGGTGACGAGCACGAGGCCGTTTGGGCGCTCCGTAAAATATTTTACGACCGGCGGCAGCCCCAATTCCTCTATGCTCTTAATCAGATAGGGAATTTGGCGGATAGCCGCCGTGCAACACCCCCTCTGCAAAAAGACGTTGGCGCGGAAGCGGGCGAGGTTTTGCACGCCGAAGGAGAAGTCTACCTCCTTGTTCTGCTCAAAACTCTTCCGCTGAACCTCGTTCATGATGCTGTAAGACAGTTTTAGCACCTCGTCGGGGGTCAGCTTCTCGGGGCTGAACGGCACCAGCCTGCCGTCGACCCTGTAGAGCGGGGGCGAGTCATTGGTCAGGTGCAGGTCGGAGGCCCGCATGTCGATCATTTTTTTCAACAGGTCTTGGACGTTTTGCATATACGTTTCCCCCAAATAAAAATTAATCCGGAGCGTTTAGGTTAGTGCGTTACAAGATGAATATACATTATGCCATGATGAAATTCAATACGCGCTGTTACGAGGTCGCCCCCAAAATTTCCTCCACGGTGGTGACGCCCTCCCGCAACTTCTCAATCCCCGCCATCCGCAAACTGGTCATCCCCCCCTCAATGGCCGCGTTCTTTATCAGATAGGGCGGTTTTTTGTCAATTACCATTTCCTGGATATTTGCGGTCATAGGCAAAATCTCGTACAGCCCCGCCCGCCCCTTGTATCCCGTACCGTTGCAAAACTGGCATCCTTTCCCTTTGTAAAAAGCTATCCCTTTCAGCTCATCGGGGGACAGTTTTAGGAACTGGATTAGTTCGTTGCTTCTGGGGTCTATCGGCGTCTTGCAGTTTTTGCATATCAGCCGTATCAGCCTCTGCGCGATAATCAGGCGTACCGCCGAGGCGCACAGGAAGACGTCGACGCCCATGTCAACCAACCGCGTGAGGGTCGACGCCGAATCGTTCGTGTGCAGGGTGCTCAGCACCAGGTGCCCCGTAAGCGCGGCTTTTACCGCTATCTCGGCAGTTTCCAAATCGCGTATTTCCCCCACCATTATGACGTCGGGGTCTTGCCGCAAAAATGACCTGAGCGCGGCGGCGAACGTCAGCCCTATTCCGGGGTGGACGTTTATCTGGTTTATGCCGTCTATGTTGTATTCGACCGGGTCTTCCGCGGTCATTATGTTCACGTCCGGTCTGTTAAGCGATGAGAGCGCGGAGTACAGGGTCGTGCTCTTGCCGCTCCCGGTCGGGCCGGTCACGAGCACCATCCCGTAGGGGGCGCTGAGCGCCTCTTTGATATGCAGCAAGGCTTGCGGCTTGATGCCGAACCTGCCCATGTCGAGCATTAGGTTCGACGAGTCGAGTATCCTCATCACCACCTTCTCGCCGAATATCGTTGGCGTGGTTGATACGCGGATGTCTACGACCCGGGCGCCTGTTTTTATTTTTACCCTGCCGTCTTGCGGGAGGCGCCGTTCCGAAATGTCGAGATCCGCCATTATTTTTATGCGCGACGTGACCGGCAGGCGGAGCTTGTAGGGGAGCGGGGGCATCTCGACGAGCATGCCGTCTATCCTGTAGCGCACCCGCATGACGCTTTGGTAGGACTCGATGTGTATATCGCTCGCGCCCTTGCGCACCGCTTCCGAGAGCAGGTGGTTCACGAGCTTGACAATGGGCGCGTCCGACGCGCCGCCGGCGATATCCTCCGGCTCGTTCTCCTTGCCGGCTACAACCTCAATGCTGTCGGGCTTGACCTCTTTCAGAATGCTGTCTATGCCGTTGTTGCTCTTGTAATTGATGTTTATCGCTTCCTGAATCTCTTTTGCCTGTATGAGGATCGGCTTGATAGTACAGCCGGTGAGGAACTTGATGGCGTCGAGCATGAAAATATCCTTGGGGTCGCTTATGGCCACGGTCAGCATGCGGTTCGTCTTGTTGATGGGGATGAGGGTGTACTTCTGCGCGATGTTGAACGGAACCAGGTCCACCACGTACGGGTCGAACTCCAGGTCCTTGAGCGACAGTTTCCCGAGGTTAAGCTGTTTGGCCAAAAAGTGGGTGATGATGTCTTCGTCGGAGACGGCCGCCGTGGCGATGAGTGCCTCACCGAGCATCACCCCGTGTACTGCCTGATAGCTGAGCCCTTCTAGTAGCTGGCATTCTGTGATTACCCCGTGTTCGACGAGGATTTCCCCTAGCTTTTTGGACATGTTTTAGCCGTTCTTTACGCGCAGCGCATAATTTTTTTATATCATCCCTTCCCATTATATATATTTGAATCACGACACTGTATAATTCAACCTAAAAACTAACCTTTTACAGGGATAGGAACCATGTCCTTAAAATTTATCGCTTGGAAAGGCGCGTTTGCGGTCGGAATTGTTTCTTTCGCCCTCGGCTTTACGGCGCCTGTTGCCGCCAACAACGTCACCCTGCGCCCGTCGCAGCCGACCCATTACCTGTACACGCCGATGGCGCGCGTCAACCCGCCCGGTCACTTAGTGCTCGGATTCCATGAAATATCATACGCAATGCCCGGCAGGCTGCAAGTCCAGGCGTCTATAATGGACAACATCGGCAGAACCTGCCTCGCCGCCAAGTACGGCTTCGCCGATAACCTGTCATTTGGCGGGGGCCTCGCCACGACGCTTGTAAACATCGGCTACCACGGAATCCCCCCCGGCGACGCTAGACTCGGCCTGTTTCTCACCTACGGCCTCGCTGAAAGGCAGGATTTTAGCATGGCAATAACCCCGCACACGCAAATAGGCAGCCATATATCCATGGGCATCGACTTCGGAATGAGGCTCACGCCGACTGACTTTTGGTCGTTCATTTGGGAGATAGGCTCGTCTGTCGACGTCACCGACCCCATGCTGTACCTGTACACCATAGGCGGCTTGAGAATCCACCCGCCGAAGGTCCCGATACTGTTTATCGACGTAGGCGTATCGGCAAGCGAGTTCCGTGTCGATGATTTCAGGCCGAGGGCGAGGGCCTATATTGATATTATGGTTTGTTTTATAACCGGATAATAAAACTGAGCGCTCTTCTGTGGCGCCATAATATCAGCTCCGTTTCATAGACGCCCGATACAGCCTGTCATTTATGGCTAATCCCAAACCAGTATTGGGAACCGGCGTCGCGGCAATCATGCCCACCCCCGAATCGTCCAGCCTGCGCATTGCGGCGAACAGGTTGCACGCGGCTTCGCGCAGATCGCCGCTTTTCGACAGGTATTCGACCGTCGTGATGTTTGGCGGCAGTTGGGCGGCATCGAAATTGTTGGACAGGGTAATCAGCCCTATTTTGCCGATATTATTGATGTCGCGGATAGTTGCGCTGTTTTCAAGAGACAGGTGAATAGTGTCCGCCCCTGCGGAATAATTTATTAGATCGCTGATGCCGTCAATTAGTATCAGGGGGGTTGACGTCGCGTAGTGTTGCTCGCTTCTGCCGGGCGATTGGCTGACAAGCTCGTTGCGCTCGGGTATTGCCAGTTGTCCGATAACGGCCTCAATATCTTCAAGTGCCGTCCCGCCGGGTCTTAATAACATCGGTTCCCCGCCCATGAACGACACGACCGTTGATTCGATCCCAACCGTACATTCCCCCCCGTCGACCACCATATCTACAGCGGCCCCAAGCGTGCCGCGTACGTGTTCCGCCGTCGTCGGGCTGACCGCGCCGAACACGTTTGCGCTCGGAGCGGCGACCGGTATGCCGGCTAACCTGATGATCTGCAACGCGGCATCGTTTGACGGCATTCGCAGGGCGGCGCTGGGGAGGCCTGATGTCACTATGCCGGGTACGGCGGATTTTTTGGGGAGCACGACGGTGAGCGGCCCAGGCCAAAACGCGTCGATCAATTTTTGGGCGGCCGCCGGGATGCCGGTTACTAAATCGTCAAGCCAGCTTTTATTGCCGACGTGCAGGATCAGCGGGTCAAAAAATGGGCGCTTTTTGACCTCAAAAACCCGCGCGACGGCTTTCTCGTCAAACGCACTGGCCCCGAGGCCGTAGACCGTTTCCGTCGGAAACGCGACCACGCCGCCGTTACGGATAATGTCCGCGGCATTTTGCAATATTTTGTTTTCGTAAACGACGGTGCGTTTCATATATAACACCCCGAGTACAAACCGCCGGTTTGCCATCCGCCCCTACGTCTGAACGTCCACATACTTCCACTCCCAATCAAGCGAGTTGATAGCAAGCGCCGGCCGCCCCGCCATCTCCCCAAACAGTTCCCGCCGCCCCTCAAAAATCGCCCCTAACGTCGAACACAAAAGCGATTTGCCGAAGCGGCGCGGGCGGGACAGGAAAAAGGACTGCCCGGAACCGGTGAGAAGCTCATGGATTCGGGCAGTCTTGTCCACATAAACAAAACCGCCCTCACGGATTTTTGAAAAATCCTGAATGCCGATGGGGAGTAGTCGTTTCATGTGTATGAAAATACAATAGGGTGGGGGGAAAGTCAAAAATTTATTTGTGAGTATTTTTATTGCGTGTATACGACGTATTACGCGCATTTACAAATTGATAATCTGTAGCAGGGGCGACCGTCTCCGATCGCCCTCTTGCCCGTGCCTGAATCCGTATTTGTCGTGACGCAGGGCCGCTATTTTCAAAAGTTACCTAGATCGCCGTCGTCCAGCGGTATTATTTCATCATGCTTTATCGCTTTCATGTTTTGAGTTACGCCGATTGCGGGCGGTGTTTTTGCCGGCTTGGCTGCCGGCAGCGCGATACGGTTTTGAGAGCGGGGCTTTCCGCCGCTTGCCGATGAGGACAGCTTGAAGTTGCCGACCAGATTGGATAGCTCGCTTGCCTGGCTGTTAAGCTCTTCCGCCGCGCTTGCCGATTCTTCGGAGTTGGCGGCGTTTTGCTGGGTGACCTGATTCATCTGCGTGACGGCGTTGCCCACCTGTTCTATGCCCAGCGCCTGCTCGTTCGACGCTGCTGCGATCTCGGTGATGATGTCGTTTACCTTGCCGAACCGCTCAACGGCGGTGCCGAGGTCTTTGGCGACATCCTGAGTGATGATCACGCCGAGCTCGGCGCTGCGTACCGATTCCTCAATCATCGCGGAGGTGTTTTTGGACGCCTCGGCGCTGCGCATCGCGAGATTGCGGACCTCCCCGGCGACGACGGCAAAACCCTTGCCCGCCTCGCCCGCGCGGGCCGCTTCGACGGCGGCGTTGAGCGCAAGAAGGTTAGTCTGAAACGCTATGTCGTCGATAGTTTTGAGGATTTTCGCGGTGTTGTCAGACGAGGCTTTTATACTTTTGATAGCCTCCGCCATGCGCTTCATGGCCTCGTCGGCGTGATTGAGCGACTCCGCCGCGCCGGCGACCAAAAGCTTCCCCTGATTGGAATTGTCGGCGTTCCGCTTCGTCATGGACGACATCTGTTCGAGGCTCGACGACACCTCTTCAATTGAGCTGGCCTGTTCGTTTGTGACTTCGGCGAGCGACTGTGCGCCGCTTGAAATTTCCAGGCTTGCGTTTGTTACCTGCCCGGCCGCGCTTTTTATCTCTTCCATTGTAAAGTTAAGTTTTTCGAGCGTTTTCTGTATGGCGTGGCTCATAGTGTCGTTGGCGCTGCGCGGGATGATTTTCCCCGAAAGGTCGCCGTTGGCCAGGTCCTCCATGACGGAAATTTGCTTTTTCGTGCTGTCCAGCATCTCCCGCAGCGCGTGGCTCAGTTGGTCTTTGTCGCTTCTCGGCTTGATTTTTTGAGTGACGTCGCCCTCCGCGATTTTGTTGACGAGGCGCGTCTGCTCCCTGTTGGCCTCTATGAGGTCTTTGAAAGACGCGGCAAGCTGCATGGTCTCGTTTTTGGATTTGCGGTTGGCGGCCATTTTCAGTTCAACATCCGCGTCGCCCGCCGCGACGCGCCCCGCAATGCCAGACAATGTGTTGAGGGGCTTGGCTATGCCGTTGGCGATTTTGAGCGCTACGAAGGCGGCTCCGGCGCTGAACGCCAAAATAATCGCAATGATGATAATCACGATGTTCCTCGTCCGTTTTTCGCTCGCCGTTATATCCATCCCGGAAAACAGCATCGCGTATGGTTTGCCCTCGTTATTATTGATGGGCGAGTAGTAGGTGTACATTTGGATGCCCGCCACCCTGGCCTTGCCGACAAATGTCCTGCCGCCCAATACATGGCTGCTTATGTTTTCCGCCACTTTTGTACCAACATTGCGCTTCCCCTCGTTGTTGAGAACGGTGGTTGCTGCGCGCGTGTCGCCCAAGAAGACGGTGGCTTCGCTGTGCGTTATCAATTTCAAATGGTCGACAAACCCTTCGGTGCTGAGTTCGTAGCCGCCGCTCATCACCCCGATTTGCCTCCCCTCGCGCATTATCGGCGCTCCGAAGCGTATCGCCACCGGATTATTTGCGGAGGTCGCGTATTCGAGCATCTCCTTGCCGCCCAGCGCGGCTCCGATGTGCGCCAATCCGGCCTGGCTGTCGCCGAAGCGGTCGGGGAAGAGCGAGCGCATCACCGCCGTGCCGTTCATGTCGGTTATGGTAAGGAAAATTTCGCCCTCGCTGTATTGATCAACATACAGCGTCGCGTCGACAAGCCTTTGGCGGTCCCCGGTCGCTAAATATTCAGCCAAACCCTCGACTACATCCGGGTATCTCGCGGCCATGCGCGTCGACCGCGTGATGCTCCCTTCCAGCACTTTCAGGTAGGCGTGCGCCGTCTCGTTCGCCTTTTTGACCGCGTCGCTCTCATACTCTGTGGAAGAGCTTACAATATTAAAGATGCCGATTAACCCGATAATCAGCGCGCTGGCAATTGCCAGCCCCGTCATTGGGATGAGAATTTTAAAGCGGATGCTCATGCGATTTTCCTTTTTTGACGTGTTAATTGAACCGACCGGCTATTTTCCACTAAAAATATATTATAGCCACGCAAAAAAATATTATTATTTTCGGGAGGGATGTTATACCCGCCGCGGCTGCGAAGCGAACGGGGCCTTGCGGTTTGATTTTTGGATACATTATATTAATTTTAGTAGATATGATAACTTTCGACAGCATCTCAAAACAATACGGCGGCAAGACTCTGTTCGACGGCGTAACTTTCAGCGTCAACGAAAATCACCGCACCGCCCTGATTGGCCCAAACGGGTCAGGCAAAACGACACTCTTGCGGATGATACAGAATATTGATTATCCCGATAGCGGCAGCGTGCTGATGCCCGGCGCGGTGTCGGTAGGGTACCTTCCGCAGGAGATTGAAACCCCGGCGGACATAACGCCGCTCGGCGCGGTGCTTGAGCCGTTCAAACATCTTTTGCAGTACGAGCGGATGCTCGAAGAGACGGCAGCCGGCATGAGCGGTGGGGATGGAGGCGTCAACGCAAACGCGGATGCGTTCAGGCGGATTGATGAACTTGAACGGGAGATGAGGATTCACGACGGTTTTTCGCTTGAATCGAGGGCGGAGATGATCCTCGTCGGCCTTGGCGTTCCGCGGGATTTTTGGCAAAAACCGCTCGGCAGCCTGTCCGGAGGATATCGGATGAGGGCGGTTTTGGGGCGGTTACTGTTGCAAAACCCCGACTATATGCTGCTCGACGAACCGACCAACCACCTTGACATGGATTCGTTGATCTGGCTGGAAAGATTTTTGTCGTCCTACAAAGGCGGGATGCTCGTCGTAAGCCACGACCGTGCGTTTTTGAATAGAATGTGTACGCATACGGCGGATATCAGGAGTAAATCGGTACGCGTTTATAGTGGCAACTATGATAAATACATGATCGCGAAGCGCGAGGAGGAAGCCGCCGCTCAGGCGCAGGTGAAAAATCTCGAACAGAAGATAGCGAGCGCAGAACGGTTTGTCGAACGTTTTAAGGCAAAGGCTACAAAGGCGTCGCAGGCGCAGTCGCGGGTCAAGATGATAGAGAGCATGAAAGCGGAGATGCCTGTCGTTGAGGCGGAGCAAAAATCTATCCGTTTCACATTTAAATGTTCCGGCGAATCCGGCGCTATCCCGCTGCGTCTTAAAAGCTGTTCCGCGGGCTATGGCGGCAATGTAGTGCTCGACAGGGTTAACCTTGAAATACGCAGAGGCGACAAGGTCGCGATAATAGGACCCAATGGGGCTGGAAAGTCCACGCTGCTAAAACTTTTAGCGGGGATGATAGGCCCGATGGGCGGGGAGATGGTTGTGGGGCATAACGCGGAGCTGCGGTATTTCGGCCAACATCAGCTTGAACAGTTGGACGGGGAAAAAACGCTGTACGACACGGTATCCGAACGCGCGGCGGTTACGGACAGAAACTACATCAGAAACGCGCTCGGAGCGTTCCTGTTCAGCGGCGACAGCGTTGACAAACGTGTCAAGGTTTTGTCGGGCGGGGAAAAATCAAGGCTGGCGCTGGCGTCGATATTAGCAAGCCCCGGCAATGTCCTCCTGCTCGACGAGCCGACAAACCACCTCGACATATCATCCATAGAGATGCTCTCGGAATCGATGGCCGAATACGCCGGGACGATACTGTTCGTATCGCACGACGAATTTTTCATCTCGAAACTCGCCACGCGTATCATCGAAGTCAGGCCAGGGCATATCAGAGATTTTCCAGGAAATTTGTCCGATTACCGATACTACCTGGATACTGTTTTTAAAGACACCGAAGCCCGCGCCGATACCGTCAAGGCAAAAGGAAAGAATCAGCCGGGGCAGCACCATTCTCAGGAAAGCGAAAAAGAAACAAGGATCAGAGAACGGGAAGAACGCAAAAAACGCGAGCGTGAAGTTTCGAAATTAGAACAGGAAATATCAAAATTAGAACAGGAAATATCCGGTCATGAATCGATCCTCAACGATCCGCACAACGCGCTGAACTACGAATTATTAAACTCAACCGCAAAAGCGATAGCACAATTAAAAACGGAACTCAATGAATACATGGAGCGGTGGTTGGCGGTCAATTCGTAGGGGCAAACCGCCCGCCCGCCTCAAATCGTATTCAAATCAAACCAGTCCTTGATAACCCACAGCCTGTTCCCCGTCCTCCTGTCGACCTCCCGTTCAAGCAGAAATACTTGCATTTGCCCCTCTTTTTGGGTGCAAAAAAGCGTATCCCGGAATCCGACGCAGAGTTCGCCGGCCATGGCTCGCAGTTCTACGTGGGTAGTCTCGTTTTCAGCGGTTATCCGATAGCGAAAATCTCTTTCATCAACGATGGGGTACTCAATGAATTCTATCGTTTCGGCCATGTTGAAAAGGCGGCGGTGTTTGGCGATTTCGCTGTCGTGACCCCAAAAGTAGTAGGCGCCCGGCCTTACGTAGGTATATTGCGATTCTTCGATTCGGGCGATGATTGCGTCGGTACTGTGCGTCGCCGCGTAAGTTGCCGAGAAGTCGGGGGATATGAAAAAGCGGTATGTCCCGTTCTTGGGCAAAAGCTCTGTGAAAAGGTCAATCCTCTTGTCTTCGTACGCGCGGAACAGGTAGTGAATCGTACCCTGCGGTGTGGTGCGGATGCTTGAACCGTCTTCAGGGAAACCCGTAGGCGGCGTGAAGAGCGAATCACATGAGATTAGCACAAGCGGCAGCAACGCGGCGGCGGTGAGTATCCGCATTTTCGGACCTCTTTGGGGGTTAAAATTTCTCTATACTACATACAATATAATACATCCGCGATTAAAAATCAACTTTTTCAGATTCTACTTTGACGCCCCATCGTGGCATATAGTATCTTTACCAAAGTTATTTTATAATGCTACAGCATATGCAATCCGAAGCCGATATAGTATAATGATGGGGTCTATAAAACAGGGTGAAAATTAAAATGCTAATGTCAAAATGCCGTTTCTTTCCGCTCCTCGCCGCCTTGGCCGTTACGGTCTTTTTCGCGCCTGCCGTGTCTTACGCCCAGAGCGTCGTTTCGCCTGAGCTTATGCGGCAGTTGAGGAACGACAGGGATGCTACGGCGCATGCAAACCGCATTCTGAGGAATCCGGCGGCGCGCGATTCCGTTCTGCTTCTGCACGGTGCTATTTTGAGCGACAGCCTGGCGCAGGACAGCACTTTGACAGCCGGGGAGTTTTGGGCTGACAAACCGGACGCAGTTGCGCAAGAATACTCTGTCTATGAGAAAATTTTCAGCGGCAGAGGTATTTTTCCAGACAGCCTTATCCCGTTCTTGCGGATATTCGGTCACGAGGTTTTTTCACGGAAACAGGGGTATCAGTTCGGTGCCAGCGATAATTTGGGCGGCGTGCCGGCTGGTTATCCCATAAGGCCGGGCGATGAGATAAGGGTACATCTTTGGGGCAGAATAAACGAGGAGCACACGCTGAGGGTGAGCCGTGAGGGAACCGTGACCATTCCCCACAATGTTGGGCCAGTTACCGTCGCGGGGCTGTCTTTCGAGAATATGCAGCGCGCCATCACCGACAGGTTGAAAAATATCGAGGGGGTAAGGGTATCCCTCTCAATGGGCGAGCTGCGCCCCATCGGCATATATATCGTGGGTGAGGTCAATGCCCCGGGTTTCCACATGGTCAGCCCGCTCACAAGCGTGACCAACGCGCTGTTCGCCGCCGACGGCATTACGAGGCGGGGATCGCTGCGCAATGTCCAGCTTAGACGCGGCGGGAGGCTCGTGGCCGAGGTGGATTTTTACGAGCTTTTGATGTCGGGCAACGACAGGTCGAGCCTGCGGCTGCAACCTGGCGACGTAATCACCGTGCCCATCGCGAGGCAGGTGGTCGCGGTCGTGGGGAATGTGCGCAGAAGCGCGCTCTACGAACTCAAACAGCCGACAAAGCTGGAAGATGTGCTTGAACTTGCGGGCGGGGTCAGCCCGACGGGGTGGATGAACCGTGTTCAGGTGGAGCGCTTTACGGATAACAGGTACCACACGGTGCTTGATGTAGACTCTGTGAACGCAACCGTGCAGAATTTTATGGTTCAGGACGGTGACCTGATAAAAATATTCCCCGTGCTGTCGAGGGATAGAAACACGGTATACCTCAGCGGGAACGTAATGCGTCCGGGCAAGTATGAATACAGGAGCGGGATGAGGGTCAGGGACATCATAAACGATTATCGCGACCTTCTGCCGGAAACATATTTTGACTACGCGGTCATTTTGCGCAAGACTTACCCCTCCTATCTGAACAGGATTGTGCCGTTCAACCTTGGCAAGGCGCTTGAGGACGGCGCGTCCGCGGATAACGTGCCGCTTGAGGAGCATGATCAGATTATCATCTACGACAGCGACTATTTTAACCCCGACCGCAACGTAAGCATTGATGGCGCGGTAACCGTCCCCGGGTCGTACAAACTGCTCGACAACATGACGGTAAGGGACCTGATCCTGCAAGCCGGCGGCCTGAGCGACGACGCAAGCACGGAGAGAGGGGAGCTTTACAGAAGGCTGTCCGAGGGCGAGTCGATCGTCACGAGAAAAACGATATTCAGCATCACCGGCGCCATGAACGGGGACCCGGCGCACAACGTAGCCCTCCATCGCAACGACAGAATATTTATACGCAGCATGAGAGGTTGGGAGCCCGAGCGTACAGTGCGCCTGGGCGGGCAGGTTTTCTATCCCGGCGAATATGTAGTATTCGAGAACGAAACGCTCGGCGATCTCATCAAGCGCGCCGGCGGTTTCAGACCCGACGCGTACCTGCCCGCTGCGGTGTTCACCCGGCTGTCGGTCAAGGAGCTGGAAGAGAACAAAATAAGACTCTATAACAGAGAGCTGGAAACAGGTATAGTCAAGTTGTCAATTGAAATGGCGTCGAGGGGCGTCAACGCCTCCTCGCTTTTCGACCAGCAGTTGATACTGAAGCAAATTATTGATTCCGTGGCGGTGCTGGGGCGGGTGATGATTGACATGACTGACGAGTTGCACTACGCTTCGTTCATGCTTGAAGACGGCGACGAACTTTTTATTCCGAGAAACCTGTCAACAGTATCCGTACTGGGCGAAGTTTACAATCCGGCGACGTTCAGGTTTAACGCTCAAACCCCCACCGTCAGGCACTACCTCGACATCGCGGGGGGCCCCAAGGGGACAGCCGACAAAAAAGCGATCTACATCGTGAGGGCAAACGGCAATGTTGTTTCAAACAAGGTCACACGCATAGACCACCTGCCCCTCGAACCCGGTGATGTCGTAATTGTCCCCGTGAGGATACGTTATCCCAACCGCTTCAAAATGTTCGCGGATTCGGTGGACGCCATATTCAAAATAGCAAGTTTCATAACAGCGATCGCGACGCTGATAGTCGCTCTAAACGCGATGAGTAATAGCAATAATTGACGCGTCACGGAGCGCCGTCAAAAAATAGCGCTCCCGTCCCCAAACGTAATCAACTGCATAAAATACATGAACGGTTTAAATATCGGACCCAAAATGGACGACAGGATGTTCCTTCCGGTAAAGGCCCCGAAAATCACAAGGCCGAAAATTATCGGGAGCGCGTGGCGCGTGGCGTTCATGTAGGCGGGGATGTGCCTGTCCGGCAAAAAACCAGCCACAATCTTCGAGCCGTCGAGCGGGTAGAGCGGCAGCAGATTGAAAAACGCGAGGCCGCAGTTTATCGAAAACGCGAGAATCAGAAACATCAGCACGTGCTGGCCAACCGCGGTTTCAAAATAACCCGGGCTAAACGCGACAAGCCCCCTGATGATGAGGCCGAAAAAAACCGCCTGCAATATATTCGACAGCGGGCCGGCAAAACTTACGAGCATTATATCGCGCTTGGGGTTGCGCAGGTTGTAACCGTTCACCGGCACCGGCTTCGCCCAGCCGAAGAGGCCGGTCATCAGCATGAGCGTGCCAAGGGGGTCGAGGTGGCTGATCGGGTTCAGCGTGATGCGCCCCTCGTCGCGGGCGGTGGGGTCGCCGAGTTTTAGCGCGGCCCAGCCGTGGGCGACTTCGTGGATGGTCAGCGCGAAGAGTATCGCGGGTATCCGTAATATAAACACTTCGTAGGGCATCCCCAATATTGTATAACCGCTCATTCAACCGCCCCCGTCCCGCGCCCGCCAAAGGCAAGCGTGTTCACGTCAATTCCCGATCTGTAAAGTAACTCCGACACCGTAACAGGCTCGTAACCCATCCCCCGCAACGTGTCGATCAACCTGCCTAAAATAATATGCGCCTGCTCCGAGCGTATTTTTCTTTCCGTTCCGAGGTGCATAAGGATTATCCCGCCGTTCAAACCCTGCGGCCCGGAGGCAATGTTTACGATCTTGTCGTACACCTCGCCAGGAGTTCTGTAAGCAGCGTGGCTCTCGTCCGGCACCCAATCGTTGGTATCGAGATTCTGCGCCCACGTCCTGCCGTGCCGCCAGCCGATATGCACGTAACCGGCATCAACCGCCCAGCGGCATATCTGCGGGTTATATTCCCCGTAAGGCGCCCGCCAAAGCGGCGCGAAGCGCAGCCCCGTGCGGTCGGCCAGTACACGCGCCGCGCCGTTAAGCTCGTTTGCTATGGTCTGCTGGGATATTCCAGGGCGCGTAGACTGCGTCATGTTGTCAGCGTATGTAGTAAGGCGCGGATGGGTCAGCGTGTGATTCCCAAGCTCGTGCCCCTCCCCTGCAATCCGAGTTACAACATTGGGGAACCGCCTGATGAACGCCCCCGTCAAAAACATCGTCGACTTGACCCCGCGCGAAGCGAGCGTGTCGAGAATCTCGCCGGCGGCATTGGCTATGGAACCGCCGTCAAACGTGATGGCGAAGTACCTTACATCGGGAGAACCGTTGTCTATCATATACGGCACAGCCGGCGGGAAAGACACGCGCGGCGGGGTTGTGGGGGTTGTCAGGGTTGACGGGCGGCGGCGCGGGGCTTGTGACGGCGCATGGGATAATGCCTGTGCTGCCAGCTCATGTTCATCACCAACAATCTCGAGGCCCTCATCATAGACGCTCGTTTCCGCAACCGGCGAAGCCGCCCCGTCATCCACAAGCGCACCACCGCCCCCTCCTTCCGCCGGTACCTCATTTTGATAAGCGTCCGCGTAGCGCCTCTCCGCCAGCCACGTCTCCACCCTGGTCAGCGCCCAAAACGTAAAAACCGCCGCGCAAACCGACAGCGTCACCGCAACCGCGGCGACCACCGCCTTAAGCGCCGCCGCCCCGCTGCTGTGCGAGGTGAAGACCCGAGGTAAGGCACGGTATTTTAAGTTGGAATGACACTGACCGTCAGGCATATTCTGCTACTGCCACATTTTAATAAGTGAGAGACAGGGCTGTGTGGGGGGTTGGGACAGACCGTGAGGTCCGTCCCGCCCTGCCTCTCGAAAGTTGTCAATTCAATATCAATACTTAAATATATATCATGTACACGCTCGGCGCAAGAGCAAATGATTTTTTTTTAAAATTGTCATCGCGGGGGACGGCGGCGCTCGTCCGCTTTTGAAACTGTCCCCTGCGTTTACAACTCCTCGATTCCAAACAGCGGCTGATCCTTGTCTACCGCGGTTCCGTCGGTTACTAACATTTTTACGATCTTGCAGCGCACCGGCGCCGGGATTTCGTTGAACAGCTTCATCGCTTCCACTATGCAAACCCTCGCCCCTTTCTCCACTATGGCGCCCTCCTCGACAAACGCGGGTTTGCCGGGGGCCGGCGCGGCGTAGAACGTGCCTACGAGCGGCGCGTTGATCGTTCTCTTGTACGGTTTTTCATCTGCCGCCGGCTCGGGCGCGGCGGGTTGCGGCAGGGCGGCCGGCGCGGGCGGCAAAACCGGCGGCAAGGCGGCGCCGTTGTAACTTTGGCGGGCGGCGGAAGCGGGCAGCACCCCAAGCGGCCTCACGGATATGGTGTAGTCGCCCTTGCGGAGCACCACTTCGTCTACGGTCAGCCCGTCGATCTTTTCTATGAGTTCCGCGGCGATTCCGTCAATCCTTATTTGCGACGACCCTACCGGCACTAACGGCGCGGGCGGCATCTGCTCCACCTCTTGCCAGTTGCCGTTGCCGTTTGCCGCGCTCTTCGCGCTCTTGTCCGCGGCTTCGGCTTTCGCTTTTTTCATCTCAATATCGGCTGGGATGTCGGGGCGCTCGGCGGGCGGCAGCGCGTTCCACTTGAAGTATTCGAGCGCGGGCTCCGGCAGTAGAACATACGAGAGGATGTCCTCCTCGTTCTGTATGAACACCGGGTCAATGCCGTCCGTCGCCTTGGGCAGCATCGGTTCAATCTTGTCGGCCGGCCGGTAGTCGATGGGCTTTTCGTCGCCCAAAATCTGCTTTATGATCTCCTTGTCGATAGGCGCGGGCGATCTGCCGTAGAGGCCTTTTACGTAATCCTTGGCCTCTTTGGGAACCATCTTGTACCGCTCCCCCGATATGATGTTCATCACGGCCTGCGTGCCGACTATCTGGCTTGTGGGGGTGACGAGCGGCGGGTAGCCTAAATCGGCGCGGACGCGGCTCACCTCGTCGAGCACTTCGGGCATTTTGTCGAGCGCCTTTTGCATTTGGAGCTGCGAACGGAAATTCGATATCATCCCGCCCGGAATCTGGTGAACGAGTATGCCGGGGTCGATAGCCGCCAGATTCGTCGGCGCGGCCGTGCGCTGCGGGGTCAGTTCCTTAAAATATTTGGCGATTTTCCCGAGCGCTTCTATGTCGAGGCTCGCCGAGTAGTTCGTTTCCATGAATATCGCCGCCATCGTTTCAACCGGCGGCTGCGACGAGGCGCCCGCCATCGTTGATATGGCGCAGTCTATCGCCCCCGCCCCCGCGCGCACGCCCTCAACATACGCGGCGATAGCCATGCCGCTCGACGCGTGGCAATGTATCTGGATGGGGATGTTGACCTCCTTGATAAGCACCGAAACGAGCCGCTCCGCCATAATCGGCGAAAGTATGCCGGCCATGTCCTTGATGCACAGGGAGTCTATCCCGAGCGCGGCCTGTTCTCTGGCGTACTGCACGTATTTTTCAACCGTGTGGATGGGCGAAATGGTGTACGCGAGCGTACCCTGCGCGTGGCCGCCATGCTTCTTGACCGCCTTGATGGCCGCTTCTAAATTCCTCGTATCGTTGAGCGCGTCGAACACACGGAAGATGTCGACCCCGTTTTGGCACGAGAGCGCGACGAACCGGTCGACGACGTCGTCGGCATAGTTGCGGTAGCCCACAAGGTTTTGCCCGCGCAAAAGCATTTGCAACGGCGTGTTTTTGGCCCTGGCCTTAACGAGGCGCAGCCGTTCCCACGGATTTTCCCGCAAAAAACGCAGGCAGACGTCAAAAGTCGCCCCGCCCCAGACTTCGAGCGAGTAGTAGCCCACGTTATCAATGATGTCGATAATATCGAGGATATCGCCGGTTCTCATGCGCGTGGCCCACAGCGACTGGTGCGCGTCGCGCAGGGTTGTGTCGGTGATGCGCAGGGGGACCTCGTGGAGGAGTTCCTCGGTTTTCATTTTTAGGGTGTTGCCCATAATTTTATATCCCTTTGTAGGGGCGAACACCGTTCGCCCGCTGTTTTAGTATAATAATCGTTTATTTATTAAATTTCCCCATTGTGGAAAATTTTTCAAATCTTCTCGCTGTCAGTTTTGATACGGAAAGCTGCGATAATTTTCTTATGTGTTTCAGGATTGCCGCCTTAATCGCTTCGGCTGCCGCCTGGTGATTGCTGTGGGCGCCGCCGGCCGGTTCCTGAACTATTTCGTCTATCACGCCTAATGATAACAGGGATTTTGCCGTAAGTTTCAAACTTTCGGCGGCTTGGGGCGAATAGGCGGCGTCGCGCCAGAGTATAGACGCGCAGCCTTCGGGCGATATCACCGAGTATACGGCGTTTGAGAGCATCAGCACGGAATCGGCGACGCCGATCCCCAAAGCTCCGCCGCTCCCCCCTTCGCCTGTCACTATGGAGACGATGGGGACTTCCAATTTTGCCATTTCGGTCAAGTTCCGCGCTATGGCTTCGGCCTGGCCGCGCTGTTCGGCGTCGAGGCCGGGGTAGGCGCCGGCGGTGTCTATGAATGTCACTATGGGGATGCCGAACTTTTCGGCGAGACGCATCAGGCGCATCGCCTTTCTGTACCCTTCCGGCCGCGCCATCCCAAAATTGCGCCTCACGTTTTCGTTGACGTCCTTGCCCTTGCTGTGCCCTATGAGCATCACCTTTTTGCCGCTTAGCGTGGCGAAGCCGCCTATCATGGCGCGGTCGTCGCCGAAACATCTGTCGCCGTGCAGTTCGACAAAATCGGTGAACATCATCGTGATGTAGTCGTGCAGCACGGGGCGGCGCGGGTGTCTCGCGACCTGTATGGTTTGCCATGGCGTCAGCGAGTCGTATATCTCCCTTTTGCGCTCTTCGCAGTTCTTTTCAAGCTCCGCGATCTGCGCGTTAAAGTCGCCCTTGCTCTCGGTCGCCGAGTTTTTCAGCTTCTCTATCGCTTTTTCAAGCTCGGCCACAGGTTTTTCAAATTCAAGCTCGCGTTCCATGGCGCACCTTTACCTGTTATAGTATGAAAGTATCGTGCTAAGTGTGTTCTTCATATCCCGTCTGTGCACGATTTTGTCCACAAACCCGTGATCGCGGACGAACTCGGCGGTCTGGAAGTCGTCCGGCAGTTTTTGCTTGATGGTCTGCTCGATCAGCCGCCGCCCTGCGAACCCGATGAGC
>JAITFQ010000124.1 GCA_031281225.1 Chitinispirillales bacterium | reverse complement strand
GGGCGCATCAGCAAAAAACTGACGGGGATTCGCGGCGACATCTCTTTCTTTATGTCGAGCGTAAACGTGCCCTGCCCGTCAACGATATTTATCCACTGATACAGCAGCCCCCCGTCGGGTTTTTCCGCGACCGCCAGAGCGACCGCCCTTCTGTACGGGCTTTTTATCAATATTCTCGCCTGCTGCCCCGGATCGTACGAAGTTCTGTCCTTAATGGTTTCAAACAGATTCTGCTCCGCACGCCTCCAGGCTTGCGCCTGCTGCCCGCTTCCGGGGAGGAACAGGTCTACTCTGATAGACTGCAAACGCCCCAAGCGGTCACGCGACGACAGCTCAATGATATACACGCCGGGCTGCTGATCCTTGAACTCTACCGGCACAGGTTTATCCGTTGTAGTAATGACCCTCTCTTCGACAAGTTCTACAGATTCGTCGGTAATATACTTGGGCCTCCCCTGCGAGAAATCGGTTTCGGCGAGGTACGATGTCCACGTGACCCTTTTGAGTTCCACGTTTACCCTCTGGCCGGCGACGAGCGAATCGTTGACCCCTATAGCCACCACTTCGGCGGAAATTGCGTTGCCGCTTGTGATGTGGCGGTCGGTTTTTAATCCGAGTATAAACGGAGGGAGCGCGACGACGGCGTGGCGCGCCGAAACGGTTTGGCGGTCGGCGTCGGTGACTGTCGCTTCTACAACGTATCTTACCGGATTGCCCGCGGTCGCCGCTTGCGGATTCAGGGTCAGGCGGGCGCTTCCGGTTTCATCCGTTTTTCCGTTCTCCTCCGATACGCTCTGCCGCCGCCTTTCCGATACCGCGCCGTAACGCCCGTCGCTTGAGAGGATGTAGCCGGGGAATCCGTCCGGGCGGTGAGTATACGGGTACGATGTTATTTTCCACGCGATCTCCTGGCCCGCTACCCGGCCGCCGGCGTAATACGACGCGGCAGCGCGGATCTCCGCAGGGGCGTCGTTCGGAATCCGGTCGGCCCCGCTCATCCTGACCTCAAAACGCGGGATACGGTAGGCCTCAACCACAAAATCCGTTGTTGCAATCTGCGAACCCCTGTTCTGCCTCTGGGCGTCAGCCATCAGCGTTATCCGGTAGTCGCCGGTAGCCTGTTCGTGCGGAGCGATTCTCAAATCAAAACTGCCGTATTCGTTGAGCGTTACCGGATAGTCTACATACTTTTGCGACGGGGCGTGAACCCGAACCTGATACGACAGCCCCCGGGGCGGCAGGTCGATGTTGCCGTGAACCGTCTCCCTCACGTACCCCTTTATAAATACGCTGTCCTCGGGGCGGTAGATCGGGCGTTCCGTCCGCACGAAGCCGCGGAGGTTTTTGTCGCGTTCGTCCGAATACTCCTCACCTTTCAACCAGTCGAGCGCTCCATATCTCCCGTACCAGTGATTGTCCGCGAAAACCTGCAGCCCCCGGCCTCCGCTTGTGGCGAGGGTCAGTACGTCGTCGCCTTTCGACACCACGATATTTCTTATGTCCGCCCGCCTGAACCTCTCCCTTACCGCCGCCGTATGCTCAAGCGTGAAAAATCCGTCCTGGCCTGTCCGCCCCTGCGCCAAAACCGCCGTCGAGTCGTTGACGATACCGTATACCGTTATACGCGCGTCGGGCACCGGCCTTCCGCTTGAGTAACTCGTAACCCCAAACAACGCCCTGTTTTTCGATTCCACCACGCTCAGACACAGATCGGTCACGTCAACCCTTACATAATGCCGGCGGGAATCGGAGCCTTCGAGCATTCTGAAACCGACTAAATAGCTCCCCGGCCTGTTACTGCCGCCGGCGGCAGCGGTGAGCATGGGCTTCAGGTCGACACTCTGAAACCTGTTGACCCCCTCCTTCTCAAGATCAAGCACCGCCGAGTAGTGCGGGCTGCCGAGCATCATTATGTGCTTTTCGAGTTCGCCAAGGAGCAAGTGGTCGCGCGACCATCTGTTTGCCTGAGCGAGTGTGGAGTCTAACCCCCCCGGCTCTTCGCCCGGCCCGGGCGGGCGGGCCGATTCGCGGACGGATACCGGCTCGTGACGCGGGAAACTTCTGAACGCGCTGTGGAGCGGGTCTATCCTGTACACCCTGAAATCCAGCGTGGATATGCCCCGCGTCCTTATGGGAAAATGCTGCGGGCCGAACTGCTCGACAATACCGATCCCGACTCCCGACGCGTCGCCCCGCCCCCACCGGGCAAACGGCGCGGCCTGCGGCAAAAACACGTAAAACGAATTGGGGCGCCTGTTCGTCAAACTCCGCCCGGCGCGGTCTCTAATCGGCACGGGATTCAGCGTCACCCTGTACATCTTTTCCTGCTCTATCCCCAAATTGATGATCACCCTGTTCCCGTCGATACGGTACTGAAAATCCGACGGCGCGGGCGTCAGCGTCACCATGTTTCTTATTGCCGACAGCCCCGGATCGGCCGGCGGCGCCGAAAATTCCACCACAAGCTCGCGGTCGAAATCAAGCCGCAGGGCCTGCCGCGATTCGTAGGCAATCCCCCCCGTACCGAGCGTAAACATCTGCCGGAACGTCCCCGCCCGCTCCATCGCAAACTCGGGCCTTGTCTCAAATGTGTAAGACCACTGCGCGTCCGCGAACTCTGCCCGCTCCGTCAGCCTCAGGCTCACCCGCACCCTGTTCCCGTATCCGACCGGCTCGTTAAACGTAAACCTGTAAAGATAGTCCGACGCCCCGCGGACGGTCTCCCTCACCCTGTACTCCGCCGGCCTGAGCGTCCGGCAGCCTCTGCCGTCGACCCCTGGGAGCGCGCACACCTCGATACTCACAAGCCGCGACAGCGCCTGCGCCCCGACTTTCGTATTAAACTCAAGGCCCACGCTGTTCACCGGCTCCAAATCCGTACTCCCCCGTTCGGGGCTAACGCTATGCGGCGGCGTCAAAAGCGTCACCAGCTCGCGCGTAACCCTACCCGAAACGAACCTGTATCTCTTGAGCGGTTCCCACGGGATGGCGGGCCTGAATTCCAGCGTGCGGGCGTCTATCCTTATAAACTCACCGGGATGGGCTGGGGTGATCGACAATAGTTGCGCCGAGGGCGTAATCGGCCCCGGGTCGCCCGGCACCGCGTCTCTGTCAAAGAACACGGTGACGGGATCGTACTCACGCAGGTGCGACAGCGGCATTATCGTCGTGCCCGCCCCTCTGATATTAGCCGTTTGATTTCTGTCGGCGGGGACATAGTTAGCAGTCTGCCCGATAACCGCCACCGCGCAGATACAAGCGGTAGCAAACAAGGTCAGGTATATAGCGTGTTTTCGCAATGTTTTTACCCCTCTGAACATAGTTATCTTAATGTGTATGTAATTATCAATTATTGAAATATAATATAATGACGAAGTCAATTTCTTTTTTTAGTGTGTATCCTCACACGGGGAGCGTCAGTCCCGTCCGCCGGCAGGCGCGAAAGCAAAAGGTTATCTTTTCATTTTAATAACAGATGAAATAATAAAAGTCATCACAGAAGTTGGTAAACTACAAACAAGTACAAATACAAATCCCTCCGCGTCTCCCCGGATTAAGCACAAAAATAACGACATTGTTATTAAAATACCATGAGCTAACGGTAACGCGCTTAAATTATACTTTTGTGACACATAAAAATAAGTAGTTAAAGGGATATTTAAAACTATTGGAAGTATAAACATTTTTGCAAAACTGAAATTCGTCCCTATCAGCAATCCAAATATCGCATAAGTCGCCAGCAGCATTATAAAACAAAAAAGTATTTGTTTAACCATAACGAGTCGTTTTTTAACGTTTTTTGCTACCAAGATTCACCCTCATCTTAAACAATTTCTTCAAGTTCAAAATAAATATAGTACACGGCGCAAAGGAACACAAAATCTTTTGGGGCGCGTACAGACTTTTTTTACGCGATTGATTCGTGGCGTAATATATATTCCGACATTGGCGTTTCGGTATCTGAATCACGTCAATAAAATAACCAAAATAAAGGGGCAAAACATGATTAAAGTGAGGAAAATGGCAAAAATCACTATGCTGGCGGCGGTAATATTGCCTTTGCTTTATCTGTTGGTCCATGCGCAGGCTTGTGGCAGCAATGTCGGCCGCAAGCCTGCGGACGATGCGGAAAGAGACACTGTCCTCAACAATCTTTTGGGCGGGCTCACAAACATCACAAGGCAGGGGGGCAGCGTGACATTGTCCGATCCCTTAACGCTTACGGGCGGTAGAAGCCCTGCCAGCATCCAGCGCGTAGCCACGCAAAACGCACCGGCGTTGCGCCACGCCTACAACAGGCGCCTGCAAGAAAGGCCGGAGTTGTCCGGAAGGATTGATGTCAAATTCTCCATCGATGAATCCGGCAAGGTAATTTCCGCTCAGGCGGCAGAGTCAACGATGAACGACCCTGAGCTTGAAAATTTTGTGATAGAAAGGGTGAAGGGCTGGAATTTTGAGCCGATTGACAAGCCGGGCGACGTAACGGAAGTTACTTATCCGTTTGTTTTCAGCCAGTGATGGCCGAGAAAATTGTAAAAAACCTGCATTATACAGAAAACGGGAGAACTGCATGACTCTAATCAAAGCTGGTACCGGCGCCCAAAAGTCCATAAACCCGATGGTTTTTATAGCGGTTATTGGAATGATTTGTGTTATTACATCCGGCGCGTTCGCGAAAAAAGGCGCGGCGGTGAATACGAGGTGGTACACCCAAAACCCAACCGCCGAGGTTTTTAGAATCTCCACCGCCGCCGAATTGGCGGGGCTTGCGCAAATTGTCAACGGGACATGGGGAGGAGCGCCGGAGAGGGACGATTTCTCCGGGAAAACCATCAGGCTCGCCAAAAACATTAATCTTTCAGATTATAATGATTGGGTACCGATTGGGAGTATTACTTATGACAGGTGGAATAATACCGGATCAAGAGGGGTGATGTGGGACCCGTCAAATGAAAAACCGTTCGCGGGAACGTTCGACGGCGGCGGGCATGTTATCAGAAATACCTTGGGTAGACGCCAATCCAGCGCGGACAATAAAAACCTTTTCGGTTATATTCTGGGCGGGAGGGTGGTAAATCTCCGGCTTGACGGCATGAATATCAGAGATGGGGATATTGTCGGCCACAGTTATTTGTATATTTCTAACAAGGCTGAAAGCGTTTTGCCTGACCGGCATTCTTCCGCAAGGTCGAGCAGGGACGGGGGCACATCCCCAATCCTGCTTACGGCGGTTATTGCCGACTCGGTTATTACCATCGGCGCCATGGGCGGTTTTATGCCTTCCATTTTTTACAGGGAGTTTCACCGCTACATCACGAGGGACGGCCTCGACAC
>JAITFQ010000078.1 GCA_031281225.1 Chitinispirillales bacterium | reverse complement strand
TAGGATATATGAAAAACAAACTAAATAATCTACTGTCAAAAATTGGCCTGAACGAAACGGAGCGGGCGATGATCGTGAGGGCCGGGATTGTCTCTACGGCTCTTTGCGTGCTTATGGTCGCGGGGTTTTGGGCGTTTAATTTTTTCACGATGGAGCGGGCGGTGGGGGCGTATGACGGGCAGACGTTCACCATGGAGGCGGGTTTTGGCGCGCCGGAAATTAAAGACATCGACATTGAGGCCCACGAGTTTGCCGCGCGGCGGCTTATGCAGGCGGGGCGGCCCGACGTGGCGCTGCCGCACTTGCAGAGGATAGCGGCCATCCGCCGGGGCGAGCCGGCGGCTTTTGACGCGCTTGACCGGATGGTCGATGCGTTTTTGGAGGTTGGAGAGTTTGGCAGAGCGCTCGTAGCGGTCACTACCCTGCTCCAGACGGCCGTCGACGCGCCGTCGGCGAGCCTGATGGTGCGTAAGGGGATAGCGCTCTATAACCTTGGGGAATTTCAGGAAAGTTCGGAGATATTGCAGCAAATTTTGGAAGACGACCCGCACAATGCCGAGGCGCTGTGTTTTATGGGGCAAATGGAGGCGGCAACGCAGACGCGGTCGCCCACGGCGGAGAGGTTTTTCCGCCGGGCGATTGAGGCCAACCCCGACCGCGCGGAAACCCGATATCAGTTCGCAAGATATTTTGAGAACAATGGCGATTACAGAAGAGCGCGTGAGTTTCTGTTGGAAATTTTAGCGAGAGACCCGCTGAACGTTCGCGCCAACGCCCGGCTCGGTATGGTTTACTATTACGAGAGAAACGCTCAAATGGCGCTGAAATCGTACCAAACCGCGCTCGCGCTCAACCCGTACGACTACAATACCCGCTATAACTTGGGCGAACTCTACCGAACGCTATTTGAGGATAACGAAAAAGCCTTGCGGGAGTTTGTCCTTGCCCTTGAACACAACCCAAACCACAGCGAAGCGAATTACAGGGCTGGCCTGATCTGTGCGCAAAATGGTATGATGAAAGAGGCGATCCGATATTTTGAGGCAAGCCTGCAGGGCGACCGCAGGGATATCAGGAGGCTCCTGCAGCTCGCGGCGGCGTACGAGCGTATTGGGGACAAAAGCATTGCGCTGTCAATATACCGCGAAATCACGGATATCGACCCGCTACACAGTATTGCGTTGCATAAGATAAGGTCTTTAAGCAGGGAAAGCTAAAGATGGGCGCTACAAAAAATATCGAACAGGTAACGGAAGAGTGTGTTGCCTGGATTAGAAACTGGTTTAACGAAAACGGAAACACCGGAACCCGCGCGATAATCGGTATCAGCGGCGGAAAGGACTCGGCTGTTGTAGCGGCTCTGTGTGTGAAGGCGTTGGGGCAAGAACGTGTCGTTGGCGTGATGATGCCTAACGGGGAACAGCCTGATTTTGAAGACGCGGAAAATGTTATCAAACACCTGCGTATCCCATCATTAAGGATTGACATCAGCCAAACAATTAAAAGTATTGAAAGCTGCCTTACCTGTGATAGTTTTGAAACACATACCTTGCAAATAAAATACAATGACGACGCCCGAATTAACATCCCACCCCGTGTCAGGATGACGTATCTTTACGCCCTGGCGTCGTGTTTGGGGAATTCAAGAGTCGCAAACTGCGGTAACGCGTCCGAACGCTTTATCGGATATTCCACCAAGTTTGGGGATGCCGCCGGCGATTTCTATCCCATTACCGATATGACCTGCTCTGAAGTTATCGCGATGGGCAAATATTTGGGGCTTCCGGATCAGATTATGGACAAAGCGCCCGCAGACGGGCTGTGCGGGAAAACCGATGAGGAAAACTTTGGATTTACCTACGAACAACTGGACGATTTTATATTGTGCGGGCGGATTTATGGCGATAAAGAAACGGATTCCGCTCTCTCCAAAAGGATAATGGACTTACATAAAACATCACGGCATAAATATAGAGAAATCTCACGCTTTATGCCGTGACAATTCAAAAAGCCATCGGGAATACCACTGCTCGGCGAAAATAAAGGGTGGCAACCGGAGCCGGATCACGCCTTAAACTTCCCGACAATCGAATCTAAATTCACGCTCATATCTTTCAGCATATTCGCCATCTCCTTCAATTCCGCCGAGAATGTTCTGGTTTTTTCCGCGCTTTCCTTGATTGAGCTTATGTTTTCGGAAACAATCTCCGTGCCGTGCGCGGCGTTGCCGGCGTTTTGGGCGGAGATTTGTACCGAATTCGCTATGCCGCCTATCGCGGCGACCACCTGCTTCACGTCGGAGTTCGTCTGTTTGGCGCTGTTCGCCAAGTCTTCGCTCGCCTTGATTTGCTGCTCAATGCGCTCAAATATCGCGTTAACAAGGCCGTTTATTTCGCTCGCTATGTCGGATACCTCGTTAATAGCTTTTATCGCGTTGCTCGTCCCGTCTTGCATGGACTCTATGCGGCGTGTGATGTCGTCGGCGCTTTCCGAGCTTTGATTCGCTAATTGCTTGACCTCGCCGGCCACCACCGCGAAACCCTTGCCGGCTTCACCGGCGCGGGCGGCTTCCACCGTGGCGTTGAGCGCAAGCAGGTTTGTCTTTTGGGCAATCCCCTTGATGACGTTCGTAAACTGCCCGATCTCCTTCGCCGCGGCGTTGAGTACGTCCATAACGCTCTTGGCGTCCGCCACCTTGTCCATCGTCTTGCTGGCAATCTCTTTCGACTTGCGCGCGTCGGTGGTCATTTTGCCGAAACTGTCGCCCATATCCCCCACGACGCCGACCATAGAACTCATGTTTTGCCCCATCTGATCGGCGGTCGCCGAGAGCTGCGCCGCGTTCGCGCTCATCCGCTCCGCCTCGCTCGTTATATCCTGAACTTTCCCGTTCACCTCCCGGCTCTCATTGGAAGCCTTTACGGACTGCGAGTGCGTCGCCTCGGAGGACTCGGAGAGTTTTTGCGACAGCCCAAACAGCGTCGTTGACGAATCCGACAGGTTTTTTACCTCTTCCTGCGTAGTCTTTATCGTTAAATGCAACTTCTCTATAAACCCGTTTAACCCCTCGGACATCTGCCCGAGTTCATCCTTGCCGCGGTCCTTGAGCCTGACGGTCAGATCGCCGTCGCCCGCGGTCATGCTACCCAAAGCCCCAACCGTGCGGGTAACTTTGCCGAAAACCCGCGACATGAAGAGGAGCAAAAATATTCCCCAGGCGATGGCGCACAAAGCGCCCGTAATCAGCGTCGTGTTCCTTGCCCTCACCATCTCGTCCTGCACGGCGCCGGAGGTGGCAAGCGGAAAAACAAAACCCAGCGACAAGGGCGCCTCAATCCCTCTGAGGAACACCGGAGCATAGGATATGACCGATATTTCCCCCGTTTGGTTATTTCTCTTAACCACCCGGTGAGGCCTGCCGTATGTAACCGCATCCCACATATCCTGCTGCTCTTGCCCCTCCATGTCATGGCCGATTTTCACAAACAGCATATTTTCCCTCGGATGCGCTACCCGCAGCCCCTCGTTTGAAAGCAAAATCGCGTAAGAGCCGGTTTGAGAGTCGGCGAGGCCGTCAATCACCTCCGTTTGCAGGAAACTCAATTCTATATCAATCCCCACAACGCCCACAAACCGGTCGTCAATAAGAAGCGGGGACGTTAAGGTAATCATACTGCGTTCCTGCGTTTCGCCGGGATAGGTCCAGCGGTAGGGTTCCGTCAAGAGCATTTTTCCGGTTTCCTTCGGCAAGGTAAACCAGTCGTCTTCCTCATAATCAACCTCTTCCGACGGGTCAACAGAGACCTCTACGCCGCCGGTGTACGCCCGAAACGCCTCAATACCGAAGTACGTGCCAGGGTCCGTCCTTTCCGCGCTGAAATACGCGCCCCTTTCAAAGGTGACAAACACATTGGTGACCCCCATCCTCTCGGCAGCCGCGTATAATTGCTGGGAGATGGCTATTTCTTTCGACGCGTCGTCTAAATTCATTGCCACCTTCAAGCCCAAACTGTTCTTCAACACCCCGATCTCGGTGGTTTTCAAGCTAAAAAAACCGCGCACTGTCTCGGCGCAGGCGTCGGCCATGGCCCTGCCCATCTCGTACTGCAACTCTTCGCTGGTTCTAGCGTTACTAAACAGAAAAACGACAAACGTAGGCGTGACGATGGCGACAAAGGCCAAAAAAAGGATCAACGGCAATTTGTACTTAAGCTTCATGTTACCCTCCTGGGATAGCGGTCACCGCGCCGCCGGCATTATTGTCCGGTTGGGCACTCATTGTTAACGAGTATCAATATACATCACCGGCGTTACGGGAGTCAAGCTTTTCGAATAAAACAACGCGCGGGTTGTCAAATTTTTTGAATAAAACATTGCGCTGGGCTTGCGCCATACCTTATATTTCAATACTCCGTTGTAAAACTTAACCAAAATGTAAGGCTGCCATGCTAAACCTGATCTTCGCCCCATCCGCCGACACCCTCGTCCCCCTTGCCGAAAACAGGATACGGGAGGCGTGGGGGGACCCGTTTGACCCGCCGGCGATCATCGTGCCGAATCCGGCTGTGGGAAAGTGGCTGCGGGCGCGGCTTGCCGAACCGCCGGCATTTGGGTGTGTGGCCAACGCGCGGCTGCTTACGCTTGAAAAATTTCTCTGGAACGCGCTCGAACCGGAAGCGGGGGTTAATCTGATCGACAGGGAGCGCCTGGCCCAGGTGATTTGCGCGGTTTTGGAGGACGCGGTTTGCGGGGACGGCGCCTACGCGCCGCTGCGGAATTATCTGTACGGCGGCAATCATCACGGCAACCGGATCGACGCGCTGAAACGCGTACAGCTCTCGGCGCGGATCGCGCAGCAGTTTCTTGAATACGAGTATAACCGGCCAAGCGTCTGGAATGAAAGCGAGAACAGATGGGGCCGCCACGGGATCGACGCGAAATGGATTTTGGGGAAATTTTATTTTGACAAAAAAGAGCGTGAACACGAAGCGTGGCAAATGGATCTTTACCGAAAAGTTTTTTGCTGCTATACGGGCGATGAATCGGCGCGGTATACGTCATTGCCTCATTTGTACAGACGCAGACGCGAGGAACGCGCAAAGGAAAAGCGTCCGTGGTGCGACGTCGGTTCAAACAAAAAAATAATTCTTTTCGGCGTATCGAAAATAAGCCATTTTCATCGTAATACTCTAGTGGAAATTTCGCAGATGGACGGCGTGGACATGCACGTTTTTTTGACGAACCCATGCGCGGAATTTTGGGAAGATGTGGATACGAGCAGGCGGTCATTCATACCGAGGCGGCGGTGGAATAGCGATTCTTCGGACGACGACGCAGGAATCAAGCCGGTCAAGCCCGGGGACTACGATAAGCCGGAACTCGATATGTTCGCGGATGAAGAGGATCACGCCCTGCTGAAACTATGGGGCGGTGCGGGTAAGGAGAATATTTTTCTATGGTGCCCGCAAGCGCAGTGGAATTTTGAATATTATCCCGATACCGCCTTTGATACGGACGGCACACATCCCGATACGCTTCTGAAATCGATCCAAAAATCGCTGCTCAAACGCAGCAACAATCTTGATTTGACAAATGTCAGCAGCAATTTAACAAACGACGGCTCAATAAAAATTCTCGCCTGCCCCGATGTCGGCCGTGAGGTGGAAGAGCTGAGGGAATTAGTGCAGGACATAGCGGACGCCGGTAAAATTAACAGTTTTAACGACATCGCGGTCTACATGCCCGACCCGAACAAATACTTGCCGCATATACAGCGCGTATTCGGCGCGTACTCGCAAAACCATCCGCTGCACATCCCGTTTACAATCCTCGGCGCGTCTGCCGGATCGAGCATGGCGGCGCGGGCGATTTTTACGCTGCTCAATATCATAGACGGGAATTTTAACCGCGCAGAGATTTTTGAGTTGTTAAGAAATCCAATCGTCTGGGCAAGCAAAAAAATTACACCCGGTAAAGCCGCGCAATGGGAATATTGGGCGGAAGAGTTCGGGATGTTCCGCGGGTTCAACGCCAAGCAGCGCGGAAACATGGGAGACATGGGCGGCGCGGCGACAGATGAACATACCTTTGAACGGGGAATGGCGAAAGTTATGGCGGGCATTGACGCCGGTGACGGCAGCGATAACGATATGGTAATCAATACCATAACGACAACCGATACCGACAGGCCGCATATCAAGGCATCCGCGGAAACTTTTTTGTCACTATTAGAAGAACTCAATGAGTTATCTGCGCTGTTTACAAAAAACAACTCCGCACTCGATATACACGAGGCCGTTGAACTTACCGAAAATGCTATCCGGTCGTGGCTCGGGACGATACCGGCCGACGGCTCCGTCGACAATACCGCCGAAACGCGCGTGAGGCAGGAAGCGCTTGACGGGCTTGGGCTTATCAGGCTGCAAAACACGCTGGCAGGCAGGGCAAAAATCGGGCTTGATGAATTTATCGCTCTCGCGCGCGACCGCGTCCCCACGGAACTCGCGGTTCCGCCGTCGGCATGGAGCGGCATTACGTTCGCGCCGCTGCGGGCGTCCATGGTACTCCCCCACCGCGCGATTTTTGTTTTGGGGCTCGGGGCAACGGAGTTTCCGGGTACCAACGAAAAGGGCAGTTGGGATTTACTCTCACGAAAAAGAATTGTGGGCGATTCGGATACGGTAAGAGATAACCGTTTCGCTTTCCTCGAACTTTTGCACGCGGCAAAGGAATATTTGACGCTCTCGTACAGAGCGCGTGATTTACAAAAAGACGAGTTGCTGCAACCGTCAAGCGTTATACCGGAATTAGAAGAGTATCTTGTTGGCCAGGGCTTAACCGTAAATGAAAATTCACGATACAGCCTGATACGGCGCGATATTCCGTGGATAGTGCATGAATCGCTCGACGCCGCGCGGAAAGCCGGACGCGGGCATGGGACATGGGACAGGGCGCAGCGCGAACTCGCGGAAAAAGCCGCGGAAGAAAAGGTTCGGCACCGCCATGAAATTTCACGCGCAAACAATAAAACGGTATCAACAGATGATAAAAACAAATATTGCGCCGATCTTAGAGACTTTAAGCTGTTTTTTGGCAATCCGTTGGAATACCATTTGTACAGAACTTTGGGAATTAGAGATGAGAATGAAATTGATATGGCGGAAACCGACGAACCGCTTGAATCGGGGTATAAGTTATCCGCGTTACGCAAAAAAATTTGGATTGCGGTTTTGGGGCAAATGTTTTCAAGCGGCAGGCAGGAGCTCGCCGGCGCGGCGGTAAGTGAGGCAAATAAAATTTATGACGAACACATAGATTCCGGCCAGGCCCCCGAAGGCCATTTTTGCCGCATGGAAAGGGAGGAATTGCAAAAATGGGCGAAAGAGTGCGCGGCAGCCGCGGCGGATAAACTGCTAATCCATTTCCACAACCATCAGTTCATTGAAAACGATATATTTTCCCTCGACTGCGGCCAATTCACCATAAGCGGAGATTACGCGCTTACCATTATCCCCAAAAACCCGAAAGACAAATCGCAGACAATCGGCATACTGTCATTTGACAGCGGCAAAAAACCTGAGCTTAATCCAAATCTCTGGCTCGAAGGACTGTTGTGGCAGATTGACGAAATCAGGGAAAGAAGCGCGTGCCCAATAATTCTTATTACCTTGAATCACGGCGATTCCCCTGATGTAAACCTGTTTCCCATAAATATGGAAAGCGGCAAGCTGCCCGAAATGGAAAACTGGCTGATTGAAATTTTATCGCAGATGTTAATCGAAAAACGCTCCGAACACCTGCCGCTCAAAATCATTACCGAAATGACTAAACCCGAAAAAAGAAAAAAAGGGCAGGAGGTTGAAAATTTTGAAAAACGTCTGCAAAAACTGACATTTTTTGAACTTAAAAACGAGTTAGCCAAAGGCGATTACAAAAATTATCTGCGAGCGCTTAAATTGACGGACGCGAAACCGGCGGAAATGAGCGACGGCGAACTCCGCCAGCTTGTCAATCTCAGATACGCGCCGATGTTTGAGGGGAGGGATGATGAATAACAGCCGCATAATATCAAACGCCGGCGACATAGACCTGTCGAGGCACGGAATCATCGAAGCGCACGCCGGCACGGGGAAGACTTATACTATTGTCAAAATGGTATTGCGCATGCTTGAACTGCCGTCCGGTTCCGCTATTGACGGCAAGTTTATCCATCTCAAAGAGATACTTCTTGTAACGTACACCGAGAAAGCCGCCGGCGAGCTTAAAAAACGTATTCAGGACGGTATTGCCGAAAGGGTAACAGAGATTCGTAGCGACGCGAAAAATAATTTGTTAACAAACCATCTCGAAAACTGCCTCAACAATATGCACGAAGCGCTAATCGGCACAATCCACTCCGTCTGCCTGCGGCTTTTGCAAACCTGGCCGTTTGAAACCGGGGTGCATTTCAATACGCGGATGGTTAATGACGAAGAGGGCGCGGAAGCGCTTTTACGCGAATCCATGCGGACGGACTGGCAGAACGAGGCAACGTATTTACCGCAGGCGCTAAGCGTTTTGGAGAGGCTTGGCGTAAAACTCGCGGATAAAAAACACCTGCTCCTGATCCGCAAAACCGCGCTCGAACTCCTCCGCGGCGACAGAGCAGCCGATACGTCGATGAGCGGCAGAACACCCATCGATAAATTAATTGATAAAATTGATACATCCGACCCGTCCGAAGATTTACCGGACTTGCAATCAAAATTGCTTTACGCGCTGATACACCGCGCCGCGGAGGCGCTTGCCGCGCGGTATGGGATTTACAAACGGGAAAAAGGGCTTGTATCTTTCGACGATATGCTGCGGCTCATGTACGACGCGGTTCACGCCAAAGAAAGCGTCGTGCTCAAAACGCTGCGGGAGAAACTGCGCTACGGAATAATAGACGAATTTCAGGACACAAGCGTCATCCAATGGAAGATTTTTAATAAGATTTTTTTGGATACTGAAGCCGCCGCACCCCAAGCCACGAAAATATATGTCGTCGGCGATCCCAAGCAATCAATATACTCTTTCCAAAACGCGGATATACAGTCCTATATCGCCGCGAAAAATACGATAGCCGGCCTGGGCGGCGCGGCCTACAGCCTGATCGACAATTACCGTTCGCTGCCTGAAATGATCGACGGGTACAACGCTATCCTCGGCGGGAGAGAGGACTGGTTTCTTTTTGGAAACGAAGAGAACGGCGGCATTTCCTACCCGTCAAACGGCAAGGGGGGACGCGCACGGGCGCCGGTACGTAAAAACCCTCCGCGGTATCCGCTAAATCGCAAGGCTGTCCAAATAGTTCCCGTAAACGGAAGCGAGCCCGAATGCCGTCAGGCGATGGCCGCCGCCGCGTGCGCCGCCATAAAAAAACTGCGCGGGACGACCGTATCAATCCCCGACGGCCCAAACTGGAAAGAGTTGACGCTCGATTACAGCGATTTCGCCGTCATTGTCGAATCCCACGCCGCCGCCAAGCCGTTCATTGACGAATTTAGGGAGCACAGAATCCCCTTTATGAAATATAAACTGCACGGCGTATTCGAGTCGCCGCTCGCGCGCGACCTTTTGGCGGTGCTGACGGCCATCCGCAAAAGAGATTCAAAAGCGCCGCGCACCGCCGCGCTCCTGACCCATTTTTTCAACAAGCCGCCCGAAACGATCGACCCGGAAAAGGTGTTTGAATTTTGCCCCGACCGCTATTGCTCCGGCGACACCCTCTGTATCGCCCACGCGCTTGACAGTTGGGGAAAATTAGCCGATTGGCAGTTGTGGGCGCAGCTTTTCAGAAGCATTGTGGAAAAAACCGAGGTTCAGCAAAGATTAATACGCCTCGCCGACGGAGAAAGAAAACTCGCGGACTTGCGGCAAGTGGCCGACTATTGCATTGAATACCTGTACCAACAAAATTCCAATCTAAAACAGTTGACTGACCACCTCGAACGTCTCTACAAAAGCGAGGAAAAAGCGGGGGACGATAAAAACATTCACACGCTGTCAACCGAAAAATCAAGCGTAAAAATACTCACCATGCACGCCTCAAAAGGGCTTGAATTTCCGGTAGTTTTTCTCATGAACAACAAGGCGGAAACGCAGTTGAAAGGGCCCGATATACTGCCGTGGACAGACAGCGGCGGCAAGAGGCGCTTTACCCCGCTATTGTCAATTTCTAAAGCCGACCAAAATATTTCCGAACAGTTCAATTCCGGCAAAGAGAACCAAAAACGGGAACGCCGCAGATTGCTATACGTGGCGATGACAAGGCCGCAGGCGATGCTGTTTGTCCCCATGCGTGAAAAGGAGTCGGAACTGTCACCGCGCCTGAAAGAGATACTAAACGCGGACAATCCTACTGCCACGATTTTTGACGAAACGTCTTTTGACGGCGGCAGCCCTCAACCGGCGCAACAAAGCGCCGGCGAAACGCAGCCATCACAATTTGACGACATCCCCAAATTGTCATTGCAAGAATTTATCTGCCGGGAAACAAGCTACACCCAGCTAAGCCGTGAATTAAAAGAACACGGCCGCGACCTCTACAACGAGATCGAAACCGGCGACGAAGATTACGGCGAAGAGAGTACTGCTGAAAACATCAGTTCACCGCAGACGCTTCCCGGCGGCGCCGCGACGGGCAACGCGCTGCACGGGGCTTTGGAGGAAATTCTTTGCGCCGAACATATCAATGCCATTATCAATGACGATACCCGCCTCGGCAACATTGTCAAAAAACATCTAAAACTCGGCGGCATACTTGATAACCCGTCGACCCAAGACCCAAACGCGGCAGTCAAACAGGCGGCGGCATACATCAAAACCGCCCTCACCGCCCC
>JAITFQ010000060.1 GCA_031281225.1 Chitinispirillales bacterium | reverse complement strand
TACACGCAGATAAAGCGCTTTATACAGCAAAAGCCGAAGGGCGTAACAGAGTTATTTTTTGGGAATAGATTTGTATTAAAATATATTTTGTTATATAAAATATTGTAAAGGGCGTACTGCATCTAACAAACGGTAACTGCCCACCGCACCACATCAGACGGAAAACGGGAACAGGTTTCGGTGATGGTAGGCGTCATGCGGTAACATTTGGGGATTGAACCGGCAGGCGTTATGCCTGCCGGTTTTTCGGCGATGAGCGCAACAAGGACATCCTCGCGGATTTTTTGACGGCGGCGCGTCCATGATCTGAACAATTTTGTCGTAAATCACCTCATTCTCCACGGCAATAGTGATATTATCCGCATCATCAGCGTCACGATAACATTCCTTTTAAGATCCGCCGGCTTTGCCGTCACAATTAAAAAGTATCGCTTTCTGTGGAGGCGTTGTCGATTTTTATTGTGTCGATTACCGCCTCGATTTCCACGTGAGGGTCGTCAGTTTCTACTACATCCAAAAACTCCGGCACTACAATTATCAGTATCGGCAAGGTCAACAATAGCGCCGCGCCAATAAAGATGGAGAGCGGCCACCGTGTGGCACGGCTCCGTTTTTGCGGCCACCGGACGGTTCCGCCGCGTGCCCCCGAATACCGCTGCGCCAGCCTCTCCGCTAGCCGCGACGGCGGTTCCTCCGCCAAAATCTCGGCGTCGCTCTCCCTCAGCGCTTCGATCCGCCCGCGCAGCTCCTCATCAGACTGTTCAAGCGCGGCTATCTCCGCCTGCTCATACTCCGGCAACGCGCCCAGGAGATACCACTCCAGTTTACAGTCGGGAATATATTTTTTGTTCATACGCCCTCCAGCTCCACTAACGTATCCCGCAGGGCCCGCAACCGTTTGCGCACCCCGTTCACCGACATGTTCACCATCCGCGCGGTTTCTTCAAGTGTCAGCCCGTCCACCAAATGCAGTACCGCTATGGTGCGGCTTGATTCCGGATGCTTGCCAAACAGTTTGCGCAGTACGCCGCGACTTGCGTGCCGCTCCTCGTCGTCGCCCGCACACGCGATCCGTTCCAAAAGCGACTCTCCGTCCGGCACTCTGAAGCGGTGAGAGTAGCGCTGCATCGCTTTCAGGCACTGATTCGTCGCCATGCGCCAAAGCAAGCTCACCGGATGATCTGCGTGCAGCGTATCCCGTTTATCAAATAATATAATAAAGACCTCCTGGGCGGCGTCGGAGGCGCTATCGGCGTTGCCAAGCAACTGCCGGCACCGCCTGAGCACCATCGGCCAGTATTTCCTGAAAAGCTCGTCAGCGTCCACACGCCGGATGTCATTCTGTGCGTCCATATCTGTTAGATACTCTATATAGCGTAAAAGTGCCACCGGAAAATGAACTTTTTCAAAAAATAATATTTGCCGGCGCCGCAATGCGAAGAAATGTATACTTGCCGCGTGGCATGATGTATATTAGCAGTTAGTGAATCATATAACCGGATGGAACTTTAACTTATGGCCGAGTTGCCCAAAGAGCCTGCCAACTTGCACCACAGGCGCAAGGTTTCCATGCAGCGCAGGTTTGTCATTTTCTCTACGCTGCTGTTTCTCGTTATTTTCATTGCTGGTACCGCCTGTTTTGTAGTATTCATGAGCGCAATTCTCCGCGACAGTACGGGCTATTCGCTATCTAGAACCGTAAAAATTGAACGGCTCAAGCTGGAAAATCATGTCAACAGCGAGATTGCCATTGTCACAAAAATGGCGGGGTCACCCCTTTTGAAGGCCTATTTTGAAAATCCGGAAAGCGCCGAACTTGGGGCGCGAGCTTTTGAAGAGATCGCAATATACAGGGAAACCTTCATCGCGAATACGGTGTTTTGGATCAACGATATAGACAAGAAGTTTTACTTCGACGACGCATACGCATACACCGTCGACCCCGCCGTCCCCGAGAACTACTGGTACGACCTGACACTCTACCGGACAGAACGTTACAATTTCAATATCAACTACAACCCCGAGCTTGACAACATTAGCCTTTGGATAAATGCGCCCGTCTTCAACAGCGGCGGCAAGCCCATAGGCATGGTTGGCACAGGCATCGACCTGACCGCTTTCATAAACACCATATACACCGCCTACGCCGGGCCTGCCGACCTCTACTTTTTTAACAGGTATGGGGAGATAACCGGCGCGAGGAATACGAGTCTCGTGGCAGATAAGCGCAAATTGGACGACTATCTCGGTGAAATCGGCCGAAGAACCCTCGCCAAAGCCAAGGCGCTTGACGCGGATGAAATAACTTTCTTTACCGCCGGCAGCAGGTGGGACGGCACGGTAGCGGTAGGCAAGGTCGAAGCGCTGGAATGGTATGCCGTGGCAATCCTCCCGTTTCGCGTTATGGACGCGCTCAAAACCCACCTCACCCTGCTCTTCGCCGCTATGATGGTGATTATAGCCTCCGTATTCGTCGCCTTCAACCTATTCGTCATGGGGCTGTTCGGGCCGCTCAACAGCATGGTCAGAGCGCTCGACCAAATATCCGCGGACTGGGACGCGAAAAACAACGATAAAAGCGAAGTAGAAACGCTCGGCGCCTTCCTCGACATGGCGATAACCGACCCGCTGACAAACCTGTACAACAGAAGATACATGGACGGAAATTTAGACAAACTAATAAAAAGTCTCTCGCGCGCCAACCAAAGCAAACTAAGCGTGCTGATGGTCGACGTCGACCATTTTAAAAAATACAACGACGCCTATGGCCATGACGAAGGCGACAGGTGTCTGAAAACCATCGCCAGTGTCCTGAGCCAAAGCGTTGCCCGGGTGGATGACTTCGTCGCCCGGTACGGCGGCGAAGAATTCGCCGTAATCCTGCCAAACACCGATGAAGCCGGCGCGTGGCACATCGCAAACAAATTGCTTGAAACTATACGCGAGTGCAAAATACCGCACAAAGGGAACGAGGCTGCCGGCAGCATTGTCACCATATCAATCGGCGGCGCGACCGCGATCGTCACACACTCACAAAACGCGTCGAACTACATGAAACGCGCCGACCGGATGCTGTACGCTTCAAAGAAAAACGGACGCAACCGATACACACACGAAGCGTTCTAACGGTCTTTAATAATTCCTATTTTTATCACGTGTATACGATGTATTTTACATATACTCAAACACTAACAATTACCAAATGCATAAAACACATCGTATACTCACAATTCAAATTCTCCAATTAATATACGGTTGCCGCCGCCTGCCCATCTGCCCCATCTGTTCCATGACCCTTCTCCTCTCGATAGTTGCATGGTTATCACCCGGCGCTCTTCGTCCCTGCTGCCGTATTTTGTGTAGATTTCCGCCATGACGGTTATCGGCCCTGTCGCGGCAAATTCGCGGGCGCTGCGGTATGTGGCGTAAACCTGGTATTTTCCCTTAGGCGCGTTTCTCAAAATAAACTGCTCCGGCCCGTAGCCGCTGCGGTTGTCGACGCTCATACGCCCGCCAATCAATGTTGCGCCGCCGGACCTGGTATCGCGGTGAAAACTTTCTTCGCCGGTTGGGTCTATAACGCTCAGGTCAACGTTGGTATTGTTGATATTCCAATTCAGAACCACGCGGACATCGACAGGCATATTCATCCGCAAACGCCTGTCTATTTTTGAAACGCTCAGGCGCGGGTTTCTGGCGATCAGGCGGTTTATTTCCGTGAGTACCACCTCGTCTATCCCCTGGCTGCGGTTGGCGATGCTTGTCGAGTAGCTTCTTGTTAATAAGGAATAGAGCGAGTCGAGCGCGGCCTGCGTCTCGCCGTTGTCGGCAAGGGCGAGAGCGTAATCGCGGTAACTTTGCGGCTCCATCGGACGCCACTCCATCACCTTTCGGAAAACAAATTTTTGGAGCGTGTGCTCGCCGTATTCCTTCAAACGATAGCCTAACATTTTATAAAGCGACGCGTTTTCAAGTTCCAGCTCGGCGATGGACGTTAGTATACGAAGCGCGGTTTCCTTATCGCCAAGCCCGTAAAACCAGCCGGACATGTCGAAATAAAATTTGGGCGAGTTGAGATGCTCCTCTCTCTGTCTTAGATATGCCTGATAATCGTCGGCGCTGTTTCCTGTCAAATTTCTTATATAGGCGGGGGTGTTGAATTCCGCTTGCCGCCTCTTATGTTCAGCTTCGCTTTCCGCTAAATTTCTCGGATTATCTAAACTGCCGCCGCCATTTGTAAAAGTGAACGGGAATGTGACTTCGGTTACGTCGCCGGGTTTGTCGATTCTTCCAAACGACCAGGTACGCAGCCTGCCTAAAACGGTATTTTCAAGTTCGGGGTCGTTTATTGTTGACGATGCCACTTGTGCGAAGATCACCTCGCCGGATTCGTCGATAGCGAACCTGATGTGAATCGTACCCTCTATCCCGGGCCTGTCGCGCAGCCGCCTGTTGTGTGCGTGGCGCAGGGCCGCCATGTTCTGCATAATGACGCGCTGGATGCTGGCGCGGCTTCTTCCGCCGCTCACTGAGCTGCTGCTGAGGAAGCTGGGAGGCGGTGCGTGTAGTTGGCCACGCCTGTTTAAATTAGCGACGCTGTCGACCATGAACCCGCCTACTCCCCCGCTGCCGCCCGTTAACCCATCCAATAAATCTGCTATTCCTCCATTGCCGCCGCCGCTAAATCCGGAGCCAAATCCAGACCCAAATCCAATACCGCCCGCGCCTGTACGCGCTGTGCCGCCATCGCTGCCGGATTGGAGGCCACTCACACCGGAGAGGACCACGTCAATGTCTGTAGCGAAGCCGCCGCCCATTAACCCTCCCGCCGACTCATCCGCTCTCCCGCCGCCGAATCCGGAACCAAATCCAGACCCATATCCTGATCCAACTCCAATACCTTCTGTGCCTGTGCGCACCGCGCCGCCGGCGCTCTTTGTAACGGAACCGCTTCCTCCTGCCCCCGCCGCGTGTCCGTCCGGCACTGGGTATCTGGGTCTTTCCGGCGGCTTAAATTCGGTGTTCCACCATGTTCTTAAAGTTTGGGCTGCCGCTGCCGCGGACGCCAGCATATTGCGCTCCGTGTCCCGCGCGTCCCTCTCGCGCCCTCTCAGCCGGCGATGATATTCGGCACGCATTTCCGGTTCGGAAGCCGGCGGCTCAATGCCGAAACGGATGTAGTCGTCCATAATTTCGAGCACGATGAGCGACGTGTTCCGAGTGACTATACCGAATTGCTGCCCAAGTTCCGTAAGCTCGGCCCGATTTTTTTCGAAGTCCAAATCGAGTTCTTCAATCTTCTTTTGCGCCCATATCCTGTATATATTCCCATGGCGGCTTGCCCTCCCCGCGTCTAATCTTACCGGTATCCGCTTTTCAACCCTGTTGCCAAAACCGAAAAGCAGCGTCAGCTCCGCGTTATTAGCGGAGGATATGCCCGCCACCGAGAAATTGCCGTGAACAGGCGCGGCGATACTCGGATACACCTCGCTCACAGTTCTTCCGTGTTCCACTCCCAGAAATTGCAGCGTCTCGTTCAACACTTCGTCCCGTAATTTTTCGTAAGGCAGCGCGTTGATATTAATAAATTTCCCTTTTGTTTTTCCGGCAATCAGTTTCATCGCGCTGTAATCGGCTTTCGCGGAAGAAACGACGCAATGTACCGGGCGGTTTACCCTCACGTTTCCTATGAAATCGGGGTCGCTCAACGTTGAAAGCCCGTCTGAGAAGAATAAAATTTCATCTCCGGTAATATTATTCAGGTTGATTTGAGAAAAATCGGTGCCGCCGTCAAAGACCGCCCTTTGCAACGTATTTTTTAATACGTCCCAATTCCCGCCGGTAACCTTATACGCGCCGCTTTCGGAGCTTGTGTCGGCTACTTTTCTTAATCTGTTGTTCAGGAAGTAAAGATGTACATCGGCGTTTTGCTTATTGGCAAAAATAATATCGAGCATTTTTATTTCGTGTTCTAAATTGCGCTGCGAGCCGCTCAGCGAAACGTCCCAGATGATTGCCAAATTGTCAGCCCACCGCTTTTTGCGCGTCTCCATCCTCGGCGCGACCGACGCCAAGAAATAAAAACTTCCCTGCGCCGATTGCATCGTGACTTGCGGGATGTCGGCGGGCGTGGGCAACGCGAAAATCAGTGCGCGGGACGGCCGGTAATTCTCTCCGGCAAACATGGCGATATAGTTTTCCCCCGCTCTGTCAAAGACGAACTCATTTTCGGATCCGGGCACAAGCGGCTTCCGGGCGGTGTTCCAAACCGTCGCCGTTACAGCGAAATTTTCGAGCGCGTTTGGGTAGGCCATAGGCAGCCGGTAGTACAATAACCCGTTTTCAAACGACAGCTCTTCCTCGTATCCAATGGAGATAGTGCGTGTCCCGTGGCGCGGGAAGGGGTAGATGCGCGTGCGAAAATTGTTGCCCTCCACCCTTTCGAGTATGCCGGGGTCGATCTCCCGCTGCTGTATCTCCTCAAAAACCTGCGTCGCCCGCGCCTTTTCCACCGGCACCGCGTCCCGCATTTTGCCGTTGATATCGAGCGCGTAGTGGGTCGCCGTGCGTCCGTCGGGAAGCGGAAAGGTCAATTCGCCCTCCAATTCGCGGTTGGTATTGTTCTTAAAAACCATCGTATAGCGCGTAGAAGCGATATTTCCGGTCACCTCCACGTTAATATTGAGCGACTGTAAAAAGACATCGGGGTCTTCTTTCGCGCCTATCCTCAAAACCGGCATTCTCGCCTGCGGCAGCCCGGAGTCGGAAATAACGACATTTTCGTATTGCAGCATATCCTGCCCGCCCGCGTCAGTTGCCGAATCCTGTCCCCCAGCCCCCGCGCCTTTCGGCATTATCGCCAAAACCAGCGCCACAATCGAAAGCGCCGCCACGCCGCCAATCAAAAGATTTTTCATCGATTTTTTCATAAAACGAGCCCCTTTTTACCTGTTTAAAATGGTTTCTGTTCCGGCATACATCTATTAAATACCCTATCTCACGTAAAAGTGCCACTGGAAAATGAATTTTTTTGATATTTTACTTTTTAACCGTGTAACAAAGCGCGAACAAGTAAAAATATGCGCATACAAACTACAACCTGTTAACACTATAAATCGCATCCATACTCATTGCCAACAATATAAATCCAGCAAACATGTAATCCAGTTTATCGTATCACGTAAAAATCCTGCGAAAGCGTTTCAAGCGGCGAAAATAACGTTCTATCTCATTACGTTGCTTATACCGCTCTTTATCATAATCCCACGGTTCTTTACGATTCGCTTTGGGAGGAACCACTGGAATAAAGCCCTTTTCTGTAACCTTTGCCCGTGTACTATCGCCCTCATAAGCCTTGTCCATCAGCAGATAGGTATGCTCTGATAATCGTTTTATCTGTTCAAGCAACTGCTCACCTTGCGGAGCATCGTGAGCGTTACCACTAGAAAGAGAAAAAACTATAGCCGAACGGTCAGATGCTGGGAAATTGGAATGCAAGTGTTTTTTTATTTTTTTAAATTTTTTATTGGCGCGGCGCGTGGCGCGAACGGGGACGGGAAGATCGTGAGTTTAGGCTCAATACGCTTTTAGGTACCCTGTTTCCGTTTCCATTATAAAATGCTCTAATCAAAAATGAATTGTGCAATAGGCATTATCCCCCCGCCTTTTTCTTATCAATAATCTCCTTCAAGGCAGCAATAAGAGCGTCCACGTCTTCTTCGTTATTATATATCCCGAAACTTGCACGCACCATTCGTGGGAAAACTCCGCTTTGAGGATCGCTTAAAATATCGTCGTCAATGCCCATAAGACGCGCCGCGTAAGGATGAGAACAAAACGCTCCGGTGCGAACGGAAATACCGCTGTTGTCGGCAAGTTTTCTTGCTACCGTATCCGCGTTCATGTCCTTGATGTTGAAAAGGAGAATGCCAACCCTGTCTTCAATATTTTCCGAGTCACCGTAAAGAATTATGTCGCTCATTTGCGTCAATTCACCTAATGCTCGGCGCATAAGAACCTGCTCGTGTTCTTCGATGTATTCAAAACCGATGCTGTCAAGTATTTGCATAGCTTTACGCATGGCAACTACGCCAAAATAATTCGGGGAACCGACATCGTGACGCAAGGGCATAACTTTTTCAAAAAACACGGCGGTATCACCGACTACGGACACGTTGCCGCCGCCAAGAACAGCAGGATGCAAACGCTCCAATTCCGATTTCAAGCCGATTATGGCACCGCTGCCGAACGGCGCATACATTTTGTGTGCCGAAAAAACGAAATAGTCAATATCTCCGGACTCGTCGTCGGCACATCTCATGGAGAATCTGCGATGCGCGGCGATTTGTGCGCCGTCAACCACTGTTTTGGCACCGTGACTGCGTGCGATACGCGCGATACGGTGAACATCGTTAACATATCCGGTAGCATTGGAAGCGGCACTAACCGCGACGTATTTGATTTTTCCTTCGTGTTTAATCAGAAGGCGTTCCAGGTCTTCCATATTCAGCCGTCCCATGGAATCAACGTCGGCATATACGGCACGCGCACGGAATCTCCACGGGAGGTCGTTTGCGTGATGTTCCATGCGGGTTGTCAGAACCAAATCGTCGGGACTGCCGAGCAACATCATTGACAGGCGGTTTATGCCGTCGGTGGTGTTATTAACGTATATTACCGAATATTTTGCCGAATCGGCGCCGAAAAATGCAAGCACGTCACCGCGGGCTTTTTCATAAACTTGTGTGGAATGCCTTGATTTCTGCCCGGTTCCTCTGCCGATAGAGGCATAATATTTGCTTTCTTTCAGGATTTCTTCCAAGACCGCTTTGAACGCAGGCGTTGTAGCCGCGTTGTCTAAGTTTATTGCCGGCACCATACGACCGTCTGCAAGTTCCACTAACGCGTCGAGTCCGTCCACCAAATCCCTGATGGTTGTTTCGGCATAGTTTCCGTTGCCACCGTTGTCACCACAGGCAACAATCATTAAAATCGCAATAAATGCCAATAATACGGATAATTTTTTCATTATCGATATCTCCTGAAAATGCTGAAGTTTCAAATAATATACTGTGTTGCGCATTCATAAATGGTCTTTTTTTAATTTTTTAATAATTTTCATTTTTTCTACAAATGTAAAGCGCCGTATTCAGCGCTTCAATACTTCACCTCTTCCAACAACCAACCCTTTGGCAGGCGCAATCGTTCCTCCGGAAAAAACGGGACGGCCGCCATGCCAACGATTTACCGCAAGGAGCGCCACTCCGCACCTATTATCTTCCTCGGTCCGGTTTCAACGTTTACCTCACAGGTCACCCTTATAGCGTAACTGCCGCCGTCGTCTTCCGGACGCGGGTTGTTGCTTTCGTATTCCGCCGCGTATTCCGCAATCACGCCATCCATCGGTTCAAGGTCGCTGAAATGTTTCGCCATCATCTCATCGGACGGACAATCGCACGTTACAGTTTTTGCGCTCGGGTTGAACGAACTGACGGCGGTTTCGGAAAGTATGCGTTGCCGGCTGCCCGCCTGAAATACCAGTATATTCTCCTCTTCGCGAATAAAATAGTATTTGAAATCATCGGAAAACGCAACCCAGTCCCATATTGCCGTATTGTCTCCGACAGCGCGGGGGGCGCGCGTCAAAAATGTTCTGTGGGTCAGCCTGTTGTTAACGGATTGCCATGTATACAACCCGGGGATAATGGTATAATGGGAGTTTTCAACGTAAGTATCGTAAAAAAATGTAAAGAAGTTTTGGCCCTGTTCCTTAAAACCGCGCAAATTCATGGTCTTTTCCACGCCGTCGATTTTATAGGAAGCCATCATCTCAGCGACGGAAGAATCTCTGGCCGCAAAGGTAAACCCGACTATGCTAATGTCGGTCGACGTAAATCTCCGCTCCTCCCTGTAATCAAGAAATTGGCCCGAAGCCCAGCCCCTGCGCGGTACGACCTCTCTAGTAGTAATGTACGCCCACCCGTCTCTTGAAATTCCAAGCACCTGCACCTTCGTGTCTTTTTTCGCCTGAAACAAAACCGCGCCGCTTGTAGAAGGCAAGCTCCTTACGTTGACGTCCGCGTTCACAACGGTGTTAAAAACCGTCCCGTTGAAATATATGCCGGTACCGAACATTTTATCGTCACGACACTCGGCATCCCCGTGTTTGCACAAATACTCCCCCTCCCACACCGCTTCCTTTTGCACTGCCTCCGCCACGCCCGCCTCTTCGCCGGAACGCACCTGACCCGCTCCAGCCTGAGCGGGCTCCCTGCTTTTCCCGTCGCCGCCGCAACCAACCAACAACGCCGCCGCGACAACCGACGCGGCTAACAGCTTCCTGAAAGTCCTTACCCTCATCTCCCGCCATCCTTTTTTGTAGGTTTTTAAATACTAATAAAATGCCGAACCGGCGTTTTTGGCTAATTTCCGCACTTTTTGATGTAAATCAACAATTTACCTCCAAAGATACTTTCTACGTAATTCATAGATACCACGATTAAATATATATCATGTATCGCGGAGGCTTTTGTTGCTATATTCTGGAATGAACCGGCCGCTTCCATTCTCTGATAACCTCAAACCCAATCACCGCGCAGGACGCCGCTACGTTGATGGAGTTTTTGAATCCGTAAAGAGGGATCTCCACGAGGCCGTCGCATAAATCCAGCACCTCACGTTCCACCCCGAGCGCTTCGTTGCCGAAAACAATCCCGAGCGGGGAGGGGTATTGCGCCACGCTATAAGGGACGGACGCCGACGTTGTTTCCGCCGCCCAAACCATGATCCCCCGCTCCTTCAAGTAACGCACCGCGTCGGCCGCCGCGGGGAATTTTTTCCACGGGACGTAATCGACCGTCCCCAAAGAGGTCTTGTCCAATTTGACATGCGGCGGCGACGCCGTGTACCCGCACAGAAAAAGCCCCGAAACCCGCATAGCGTCGCACAGCCTGAAAATCGACCCCACATTAAACGCGCTGCGCAGATTATCGAGGATAATATAAAGCGGATTTTTCTCCAGCGCGGCATACTCCTCAAGCGGGATCGGCGCGTCGAAACTGCGCACGTGAAAATTCGTTTCCATGTCGCCCGCTTTGCGTTTGCTCATACCCACCGCTCCGGTTCCCCGATTACGTCTTTTTTTCCTTCTTTTCTGCCGCTGGAAACAGCACATTATTCAAAATCAACCGATATCCCGGCGAGTTCTTATGCAACTCAAGCATGGTGGGCTTGTCGCCGACCGCGTGCGTATACGCCTCCGGGTCATGGCCGCCTAAATAGGTAAACTGCCCCTCCCCGACTACGCCGTGGATATAATAAATCATGTTAGTCCCCGGCACCTCGCCCAAAATCACAACGCTCTTCTTGATAATATCGCGGTTAAACGATGTCAGCAGCCCGTGAAAACCCGGCACTACGTTGACATGGTTTTGATTGAGCATCGTCGGCACGGGGTCAAGTTTTGCGCTGAAATCAAACAGCACGAAATCCAGCGCGGGGGTGCGCCTCGGCGTGTTTACTTGATTTACGTCAATATTGCAAAATGACGTTACAAACGGGTCGGTGATAATCTCAAAATTTTCAAACGCCATCGTCATGGTAAAATCGAGTTTTTCCCTGTAATTCGGGTCAAGCCCGCGCCCGCCGTAGACCCTGTCGACAATCTCTGTCCCAAGCGTCGCAAGCGCGATCTCCAGCGTGTTGGTCGCGCTGCACATAGCAAACAGAAACCCGCCGCTCTCAACATACCTGCGGATAGTCAGCGCCACGGCTTTTTTACACTCTGCCACCGTTTCAAACCCTAACTCCCTGGCCAGCGTTTCAAGTTCCAAACGCTGCTTCTGATACCACGGCGCGTGGGAAAAACTGGCGTGGAATTTGCTGTACTGGCCGGTAAAATCCTCATGGTGCAGGTGAAGCCAGTCATAATCGTTCAACTTTCCGCTCAAGACCTCCCGGTCATACACCTTGTCAAACGGAATTTCCGCGTAAGTCAGCGCGAGCGTAACCGCGTCATCCCACGGCAGCTTCCCCGGCGGCGTGTACACGGCGATTTTCGGCGATTTTTCCAGCGCTACCTTTTCCATATTGTTATTTTCTACAATATCAAGTATTGAAGCCCAATCGCTATTTGAGATAATGCGCGACTCCACCCCCGCGGCCATGGCGTTAACGCGAAACCGCTCGCCGTTCTCGGCGGCGAACGACCCGCCCCGATAATTAAGCAGCCAGTAAACGCGCGTACCCTCCGACACCATCTTGTAAACAACGCCGTAAGCCTTGAGATGATCTGTCTGAGCGTTGTCCATAGGGATAAACAACATGGCGGCCTGGGCGTTGGCCGCAATGAGAACGGTCAGCAAGAGAGCGCGGAGATGTTTAAGTTTGAATTTTTGAGTCATGGTAACTATGAATATACAATCAGGTTACACTTACGGTCAACAAAAAAATAAAATATTCAAATAAACCCGCCTGCCTACACGGGTTCATCGCTGATAATCTCCCCGTCGCGCATCCTGATCAGCCGTTTCGCGTAAGCGGCGATGTCGGGCTCGTGGGTTACGAGGATTATTGTTTTTCCGTTGCTGTTCAGATCGATAAAAAGCTGCATCACCTCCGTTGACGTCTGCGTATCGAGCGCACCGGTCGGTTCGTCCGCAAGTATCAGCGGCGGGTCGTTGACTATCGCGCGGGCTATCGCTACGCGCTGCTGCTGGCCGCCCGATAACTGGTTCGGCATGTGGTCGAACCTCTCCCCCAGCCCGACCTTCGTGAGCGCGGCGCGGGCGGCGGCGCGGTAATCCATCCTGGAACCGTGGCGGTAGTGCATGGGCAGTTCGACGTTTTCAAGCGCGGTGGTGCGGGCAAGCAGGCTGAAATTCTGAAAGACGAAGCCGATTTTTTGGTTGCGCAGGTCGGCAAGATTGCGGCGGTTCATGCCGAAAACTTCCTTGCCGTCGAGCATATACGACCCCGAGTCCGGCAGATCAAGGCACCCGATAACATTCATCATAGTAGACTTCCCCGACCCCGACGCCCCCATGATAGCGACAAACTCGCCGTCGTTGATAACGACATCAACCCCCCTAAGCGCGTTTACGGTAACGTCGCCCATGCGGTAGGTTTTTACTATTGACGTGAGTTTTATCAGCGTTTTCATATTTGCCAATGTTTGGTCGTTTATCCTGCGAAAGCAGCCGAGTATCGAGTATAAATATACGTTACTGTAACACCCTACGAATTGAACAGCCCCATCACATCCGCCTCCCTCTCCAAACTCGCGTCGTCATTAACATTCACACCTTGTAACTGCATTGTCGGTTTTACCCGACCCTCTTTTTGCTGCACCACATGCCCCAGCTCGTGCCCCAAATGCTTCTCCTGACCCGGCGCGATATGCACTTGATTGCCTTGCGTGTAAGCCAGCGCGTCTAACCGCGCCGGTTTGTCGGAATTGTAATGAATCCGCACATCGTCAAACGAGAACCCGGAGACGTTTTCGAATTGTGTTTTCATGGCGTCGGGGATGCCCGTCCTGTTGGTATTGGCGCTTGGCGTTTCTTCTTGCGTCATCTGTGCAGTGTTGGAGAATTTACCTTGCAGGAGCTCATCCTCTTCTTCTAACCAGTCCAACGCCTCGCGCTGGACGGTATCGTTGAACTTGCCTTGTAGAAGTTCTTCTTCCTCGTCAAATTCCACCCGTTGCACAGCCATCATCTGCGCCGCCGTGTCCGTGTTGTAGCGGATCCGCACATCGTCAAAGGATAAGCCTTGCGGCTTGGTTGACGTGGCGGTCATTGTGGCTTGGCTTTTTCTGTTTGCGACTTCAAACATGGCTACAACCCTCCGGTTCGTCTTATGAAATTCATGATTATAATATAATATACTGTTTAATAAAAAACAAAATAAAAAATTTTACAGTCGTCCCACGATGTATATTTAAGATAGCGATGGTTTTTGTGTGTTAATTGGCAAAGGAGGGGTTTATGGGTGATAAGCGTGATGATAAAGTGCCGTCTTGGGCGGAAATCCGTGCGATGTTTGCGGAAACCGGCAAGCAACTGAAGGACGTTGCCAAGCGGCAGAAACAAACCGACGTACTACTAAAGGACGTTGCCGAACGGCAGAAACAGACCGACGAGCTGCTGAAAGACGTTGCCGAGCGGCAGAAACAGACCGACGAGCTACTGAAAGACCTTGCCGAACGGCAGAAACAAACCGACGAGCAGATGAAACAAACCGACGAGCAGATGAAAAGAACCGACGAACAGCTAAAGAGAACCGATGAGCTGTTAGGCGGTTTGGGGAATAACGCCGGTTTCCACGCCGAGCAATTTTTTCAGGACGCGCTCACCCAAACCTTAACCTTTGGCGGCGAAAAATATGACCAATTATATCTAAATTTAGGACCCCGAAACAAAAAAAACTGTGTGGAATTTGACATCGTCCTCGCAAACGGAAAAAGCGTGGCAATTATCGAAACTAAAAACAGGATACATCCGGAAGATGTGGAAAAATTAGTGGCGAAAAAAACCACCCAATTCCGTGAATTTTTTCCTTACTACAAAAATCACAAGCTATATCTCGGCATAGCAGGCTTTTCATTCAGCAAGGCAATACCGGAAAAGGCGCAAAAGTACGGAGTAGGTATAATCAGGCAAGTCGGAGAGAGTATAGAAATGGGGACTGGGCATTTGAAGGCCTATTGATTGCTTTAGCTGTAACGAAAAAGGTTAATGGGCTTGATGGGGTTCCATCAATATTTTTATTGACTTTTGATTTGCGCGTAATTCATTTTAAGTATTATTAACTCAAAATCCCCAAAAGCGGATGAAAAATGAACATTATTCAAGATTTTGTACCGGCAGGACGCAGGAACAGGCCGGGCAAGCCAAATCCCATGAAGTACATAACGATTCACAACACCGGCAACGCGTCAAAAGGGGCCGGCGCAAAAGCCCACGCTGCCTATATCAAAGGCGACGCTGCGGCAAATGTCCCCGCAAGCTGGCACTACAGCGTCGACGACTCAAACATCTATCAGCACCTACCGGACAACGAAACCGCATGGCACGCGACAGACGGCAACGGCCCGGGCAACTCGCAGTCAATCGCCATCGAAATTTGCATGAACAGCGACAGCGACCTGCTAAAAGCGACCGATAATGCCGCCGGACTTGCGGCGAGTTTGTGCAAAAAATATGGCATACCTGTTGAAAATGTCGTACAACATAACGAATGGTACCCTAAAAAAAATTGCCCGCAAATGATACGGGAGGGGAAGCCTTATGATTGGGGGGTGTTTAGGGGGAGGGTTTTACAATTTTTCCAAGGGTGAGAGCGGTGGGTCGGGCGGGCTGGCTGTGGTGGATTTTTTCTTGGTTTGAGGGAGGATTTTTTTGATGAATTGGGGGGGATGTTATGTAAGAAATATAATGTGGTGAAACTCGTGGTCGGAAGCAATAGTTTTTTTAATATTTCTTTCAGTAGAGTATTATGCAGTTTTTCATTTAGCCCTTTTTAACAGTTTGGGTGACTGTTGGTAAATGGTTGAAACTGGGCGCGAGTGGTAATTTGTTGGTTGTAAATGCCGTGAGCATGGCCTATTTTTTCCAAGGCGAACTTAATTCCATGTACTTATCCACTGGTAATTCTTTTTTAACAGCTTCCACAAATGCATTATATTTATCCTTAATAAAAAGATACCACTCATTTAAAGCAGATACTAAAGATGTTTTGCATTTTTCTTCATTCACACCAGTTTCATTAGTTTCTCTTTTAAAATCATCCCATTTAGTTTTTGCGTCACCGGTAATATTGGTAATTCCCTTCCAATTTCCATCAATATCAATAATTTCATCCCAAGGATTACTGGCAGTAGGGGAACGAATTTTTTTCATCGTATCTGAACAATCAGTGAACGATGTGATGAATATCCCGGATTCAGGCGATAAAGATATGGCTTTATCCCATTTTTTGTCACCTTCAATAGGTGATGGCTTAGTAGTGTTTAGTCTATAGCGACTTCGTATATCTGGATTGGAATGGTGTAACATAGAACAAAACATCGGATTTATTTCGTTAGAAGGATATACTTTTTTAACTTCATCAAACACATCATCCCCTCCTTTAAAGCTACCCTGGAAGGATGCTTTCCCATCACCACCATGAGCTCCTATGACTATTTTCTCATCTTTGGCTATTGTTGGCTTTTCATATCCTGAAAAATCGCAATAGGAAATTAAGCATTCTAAAGGTTTTTTAGTGCCGCCATGTGAATTATATTCACTAGCCATTAACCACAATATTCCCAGGTTATCAACTAATGCTATTTTTTTATATTTATCTTTGTTACTGTTGTCTGATTTTGGAATATCTGTAATCAACAATCTTTGTATAATTCTCTGAATTACCTCATCTCGTTTTCCTTGAATTACATTCTGGTATTGTATTGCTTCCTGAAATCGTATATGTTCCCCCACAATTTCAGGAGAGCAATTCGCCATTTTTCTCCCAAACTCATCCGCCTCCCTCTCCAACCCCACCTCATCATTCACCCCTACCCCCCCCACCTGCCTCGTCGCCCTCACCCTCCCCTGCTTCTGCTGCACCACATGCCCCAGTTCGTGCCCCAAGTGTTTTTCCTGTTCCGGCGCGATGTGCACTTGATTGCCTTGCGTGTAAGCCAGCGCGTCTAACCGTGCTGGTTTGTCCGAATTGTAATGAATCCGTACATCGTCAAACGAAAACCCAGATACGTTTTCAAACTGTGTTTTCATGACATCGGGTATACCTGTCATGTTGACGTTGTTTTTTTCTTCTTGCGCCATCTGTACAGTATCATATCGGATTGGCGCTTCTCCGTAAGAGAGCCTTGGCGCGTTTATTCCCGTCAAATCCGGCTTCGTTGTCGCTTGGGCTGAATTTTTTCTGTTTGCGACTTCAAACATGGTTACAATCCTTTTCGTATCTAAATTACAATGCTAACAACTTATCAATATCTTTTAGCTCTATCGACAATTCGGCGTATTTTTTCATTCTTTTAAAATACATTCTGCCTACAAAAAAAGTCAACACTTTTTGTCCAAAATACTTCATCCGCATTGTTACGATTTGATTTGAGCTGGTGAAACCGTCAATTACCCTCCCTTTCTCCCGCTTTTCTCAAATTCAAGTTTCATCGCCATATTCACGTGTTTTGTGGCTATGGTTTCGTTTTTTTCGTAGAAGGCGAGCACGGCCGCCATTTTTACTATTTCCTTAATCCGCGCGGGCGAGAGTTCTTTTTCCGCTAATTTCGCGAGGTCTTCCTCGCATATACCTTGCGCGGAGCCGCCGAGCAGCTCTTTCCAATATAATTTACGCTCGTCTTCGGGCAGCAAAGAAAATCGTATTACGAACTGCATCCGGCGCAGGAAGGCTTCGTCGAGGTTGGCGCTCAGGTTTGAGGTTAGCAGGGTGACGCCGTCGTACTCTTCGATTTTTTGTAACAGGAACGACGTCGACAGGTTCGCGTATTTGTCGTGCGAGGTGGTGATCTCGGTACGCTTTGAGAACAGGGCGTCGGCTTCGTCGAATAACAAGACGGCGGCGGTGTTTTGGGCGGCGTCGAAAATTTCTTTTATGTGCTTTTCGGTTTCGCCGATATATTTGTTGAAAACGTCCGACAGGCCGACTTTCATGAGCGGCAAGCCGAGAGTGTCGGCTACGATGTGCGCGGCCATTGTTTTTCCCGTTCCCGACGGGCCGTGGAAAAGCGCGGCCGTTCCGTTTCCGTAGTATATTTGCTTGTCGAGGCCAAAGCGTTTAAAAACCTCGTTTTTATTCGCGGCGTAGCAACACAGTATTTTGATTTGCTCCTTAATCTCTTCACCGTGAAACATTTCGGCGCTGATTGCAAAATCGCTTTTGTAGAGCAGCTTTCCAGCGGGTTCATCATTGTCTAAAAGAAAGGGCGGCGGCAGTATTTGGCTATTGTCCCCGCATGTGATAAAAAGCAGGGCCTCTCTTTTCAGCGCGAGCGGCGCGGAGATGAGCGGGGTGTGTTCTGCCAGACGCCAGAGTTTTGAAAACGGCGATTCTTTTCTAAACAGTTCAAAGATGTTGTGATCAATGGTGTAAATTTCTGAAATTATACTCAGCGCGTGCGCGAACGTGGGCGCATTTATGTTTGGGAGAACGCCGTTTATTTCATAAACCGCCGCGATGATTAAAACCATGTACTCAGTTTCTTTAAGGTTTAGATACTGTTTCAGATACGGCAATGTTAAAAACTCACCGCAGTTTTTAACCTCCTCATTAATCAGGTCATAATTTTGCGCGAATTCCTGAGCGGTTATTTCGTTTTTCAAATACCCAGCGACTAAAAATGTGTATCGCGACAAAAGTTTTGAGTTTGTCATAACGTCAAATTCCCCTCTAATGTTGAAGCGCCGGCGATGAGCGGCTTTTCATCTGAAAGAATAGTGTTTACTCCGAGGAAGCAGAACCCGCCGATAGCCCTCCTCTTTTCGTCTAAAAAAACCGTTGTGTAACGCGCGTTTATCGGTATGAATTGTTTTATCAAATAATTAAACAGTTCCAAATCAATATCGGGGGGGGACGATTTTAATATCAGATAAAAATGCCCGCTTTGCGCCTCAAAAACTTCCCTGACGCTTTCGGTTAATTCATCGGCGCAATCGATTATTACCGGGATTTCATCCGTTAAGGCATAGACGAGCCGTTTTACGCAATTTTTTGTCCCCTTGGTTCTATACAGCAGAGCGATCACATCGAGCAGTTTTCTAAGTTTGTTTTCGGGCAGGCGCAAAAACATCTCCCCGCCGGTCAATTCGGCGAGCTGGTTGAGCATATCGGTTTCCCGCGCGTTCAGCTGACGGTGGAAATTCATTATTTCGCGCTCGGCGTCGAGATACTGGTTTTGATAGATTGCGAGAAAGCGTTCAAGCGTCTCGTTTCCGTGATAAACCGCGGGCAGATACCGGACAAAGCTAAGTTTCGGAAATGTCAGCTCATAAGCGTTAAAAAACGTTTCCCTTTCGTCGAGCAGTTCTACCTCAAAACGTAAATATTTTCCTTTTTTACCATTGCCGTAAAGTAGAATATCTGTGAATTCGGAGATAATAAACGGCTCTTCGGGTACATGCCCCTTACCATCCTCCAATAGAAGCGCGTCGTCTGAGATATAAACGCGCAGTTTTATTTTAACAGGGACGGAATTATTTGCCTTCGGGCAAATTTCGAGCTTGAGCCTGTCCCATTCAGTCCCGGGATTCTCGCTATCGAATACGCTCGAAATAAACCGCCTCCCCTCATTAAAACCATCAAAGGATTTGGGCGAATAATAAATTTTTTGCTCTTCCATAAAGTACCGTTTTTTAAGAAATTATAAAATTAACCGAAAATTCATCTAAAAAAGTAAGCGTTTTTTGAACGTCTTCAATCTCTTTGCCATACATTACATTAAGCCGGTTTATCCGCTTTATCAGCGGGAGTTTTGAAAGTTTTTCCCTCAAGGTATGCGCGTTTATCGGCGCACCTATTTCGTTTTCGCACAATTCTGAAACCGCGCGCTCTATCTCTTTTTGAATTTCAACGCCGTCGCCGGCTTTAAGCGCAATTTCGCCCTCTACGGTTACGGGGAGAGGGGCTGCCTCGTGAATTTCAAGCGAAACGGTCAGCAATTTATACTGCTGCAACTCATTTAAAAGTTCATTTTTCCAGATTGAAAACGGTTTTTGCGCGTTATCGTTCAATAAAGCGTATATTATAAACTTATTAGGCTCCCTGTCGCTTATAACTTTTATTTTTTTAATATCGCTTCCGCACAGTTTTTTAATTTTCTCCGTGTAATCAGCCGCGGTAACGCATGTTTGGGGGGCGAGCATTTCGTTAATCCGCAAAAGCGCCTCATCGGCTGTTTCGGCGTTTTTGCCTGCTGATAAAACCGTTATGGCCGCGGTTTTTATTTTGTTGCTATTGTTGCTGCCATCGTAAAAATAGGGATAAAAAACCGGCTGCCTTTCCGAGAGGCTTGTCGCCCCTTTTGTCATAACAAACGAAAACGCTTCTATTTTTCCGCCCGCCCTCGGTATGGGGAAATCCCGGCCGTTGCCGAACGTAATTGAGCTTTTTTTTATCGGGTTAAAGCCGATTTCTTCATAATACGAGCCGTAGTTTACCCACAATTTAAACGCTTGAGACATTATGCCGTTGGACTCCGGCACAAATATTTCTACCTTTTGCATGGTAACGCCGCTTGTTTCCCCAAATTCCAAAACGTCGTTTTCAAGGTACTTGACACCGTTTTTGCTATAATAACCGCCGATACTTTTTCCATCATAAAAAACCGCTCTGTATCTGCCTTTTTTAGACTGGTTATCTATTTCAATTAGGAGGGACCCATCCGTTTTTCTTGAACAAAATTTTACTGGCCGCCACGTTTTGTTTTTAATCCGTTCAAATACCATTACCGTACCATTCAACGCAATCCAAAAAGGGAAGATAAACAGATTTTCTTTGCCGTTGTAATAAAAGTTAACGCTTTTGACAAGCGTTTCTTTTTGAGTAAACATATCCCCTTCGCCCGAATACTCAAACACCTTTCCGCCTATTTTTATCCGCTCCCCTTTTATTAATTTGGCGTTAAGCCCCGCGACATCCGCCAGCGCACATTTTACGTCATGTTTTTTACCGCCCAAGAGCCTTATGTACTCTTCCTTATGCCGTTCGCTTACCGTGTTAACGGTATAATTTTGTATATCCGTCAGCGCCGCCATCAGTTGGATGAGGGTAACTCCCGGATCGCTTTCGCGGGTGTTTTTCCAATCCGGACACAGACCGGGTATGCGCGAAAGCGCCCCTTCGAGCAATTTTTCATATTCGGCGCCTTCAAGGGTTATCCGTTCCATCCCCCGCTCCCCTCCCCTCGCAAATCAGCAAAATTTCCCCTGCGGCGGAGACATAGGCCCCCCCGTTTAAATCCGCGGGCATGTACTCTCTGTAATAATTATCTTTTGGCGCACTCATATCATAAACGCCAGCCGAGACTACAAGTTTATCGGCTTTAACGCCGTTTTTTTCAAAAAAGCCCCGTATGGCGCCTATGCCGGGAAGCTCGCCTATTTTCCAGCCGCGGCTGTTGTATCCTCCGCTTTGGCAGTCGAGAAACGCGCAAAGTTTTTCGCGCAGAGCGGCGGCTTCGCGTTCATCCCTGTCAATCACCGCCCTAACCATAATAAGCGCTTTCACCGGACGCAAAAGTTTGATTTTGTAGTTGCTGTTTTCCATCAGAAACTCTTTTATAAAAAAGGCATAACTGTTAAAACTGCCCTCCTGATCCGCGCCTTTGAATTTAAGGTAAACCGAAAGTTGATTTTCCCCGTTGTCAAAGACACATTTTATCTCTTCAAGTTCGGGAAAATTTATCAGCAGCGTTTTGATTATATCGGTTTCGCTGATCATCAGCGCGGCGTTTGAAATTTTATGCCTGATCCGCTCCACCTCGTTTTCGCCCGCTTCCGGTTTACGCGAATCGGTAATCACGGCGGCTTTGAGGCCCTGATAATTGCCCTCTTCCAAAACAAGTTCGCCGCCATTTGAGCAATCCCCGCTTGTGGAAAATTCCGCGGCGTTGGCATAAACAGCTTTTATCGCCGGATACCGTTTAGGCCCTCTTATAATCGGTACCCTCAGCCAGTATAAACTCTCTTCCGAAAAACCGGTTTCACATTTTACAGCGTTTTCGGGGATATCAAAAATTATTCTTCCTGAATATGAAAAACATCCGGTGTCGTCAACGCCGGTAACGGGTATAAATCCACCATTCGCGGATACTTCCCACTCTCCCGAAACGGCGGGTATTCCGTAATTTTGCTCAATGTTTATGAAGAGCGCCAGCTTGCCTTCAAGCGTTCCGTCGAACCCCATATAAAAATCAGGTTCTTCCCCGTAACAATTTTCATGAATTACGCCGCCGCTTGGGATATTTCGCGTTCCCGCCGCCGTTCGCCTTTTTATCATAAGCGGTTCAAGAGCCGCGCCGTAGATTATTTGGATATTATTAATCCGCGGGCAGAGCATTTTGCATGGGCGGTAATACAAATCTCCCGCTTCCTCCAAACAAACGCGGAGCCAATAAGATTCGACGCCGCCTATTTCGCATATTTCCATATCGTGCGGGACGGTGAAAAGGAGGTCGCGTATTATCCCGCCGTTGAAAATATGTTCGTGGATACCGCTTTCAGGCAGTAAGACGAAACGGTCACCGTTAAAATAGTGAAAACTGACCTTGTCCGCTTTGCATTTTTTTTCTTTAGGCGGCGTGATTTTAAAAGCCCTGGCGTAACTTTTATCAATCCCGGAAAGCGCTTCCAAATCTATTTCCAAATGCGGTTCGTAAGGCTGACAAAACTCCTCAAATTGTAAATCGAAGCGTAAAGCCGCCTTGGCCCCCCGCGTTGAAAACGCTTCGCCGCAGGCTACAAAAAAATCGCTTTTCTCTTCAAGCGGATAACCGAAAGGGTAGAACGGCGCTTCCCGCGCTTCCCCGCTTCGGATTATCAAATCCGGTTTCAGATCGTCCCCCATGCCAAAGGAGAGGAGCGGGTTTGTAAAATTACAGCGCGACAACAGGGCATTGCTTAATATCTTAACGCCTATCGAAAAATCGCCCTCATCAAAATTCGGGTTATCGTCTGTTTTCAAAGCGAGTTTAAGAGAGTTGGGCAAATCAGGCGAAGCCGGCTTAGCGTTCAACGGTACGGTCTTTTCACCGCTTTGGATAAACCATTCCGCCGCGTCCGAATCGGTGTAAATGTCTAAATCCAAGCCATCGGCCAAAAAATAAAACTCACGCTTTGAGACGCTGTAAAGCATATTTTCGCAATTAAGGTACAGGGTGAAATTTCCATCTTCCATCTCAAAGCAGGCGGAGAAATCAACTCCGTCAAATTCCTCCCCGCCGTCATAAGCTACCGCGCTGTTTTGTTTTTCGGGGTTAGTCAAAATTATTTTTTTCAGCCTCGCGCCGCTTACCAAAAAATCCTCGGTTAAGCGGCAAGCATGTTCCCCGCCCGCCCACTCCGCGCCTTTTTTGAGCAACACTGGATTTTCAGAAACAACCGGTTCTATCGCACCCAAAACACAACAAAAACTTTCCTTTTCAGGCTGCGGCAACAGTAAGGTTTCCGATAAGCGGGCGAAAAATTCCGCGTTGTGTTTTTCCGGGAGCCGTTCAATATCCTTCCGGTTTTCACGCAAAAGCTCGTCAGATATAGTAAGCAACGCTTTGGCAAAAGAGTTTTTCCCGCCAAAGCCGCGTATTTCCGGCACATAAGAATGGGCTAAAGCGAACGAATTAATTTTATTTTTCACCATTTTCCACTCCACAATAGCCCCATCATAGGCGTTTCCTTTCAACACCCCGCTACCACCACCTTCTTTCCGTCCACGATTTCTTCCGTCATGTAAATTTTTTCATCCCAGCATTTTTCCGTACTTCTGTCAAAAATGACAAGCCATCCCACATTTGAACCAACCCTGTCCATGTATGCCAGTATTTGGTCAAATTTTTTGGACTGGTTTTTTATGTTTTGCAGGATTTTGAGTTCGATTGGGTATTTGTGTTCCTCATAAACCACACACAAGTCGGCCCGTTTTCTGCCGAGCGCCATCTCGCGGATGATTTGCCCGCCGCCGTTTATGACTCTTTGCAGAAATGCCTGTATGACTAAATGAGCGGCGGCTTCGTCGTATTCGTAGAGGTAATTTTTATAGCGTTTTACCCAGATTTCGCTGTTCTCGCGCCAGTATTCCTGAAAATCCCGTATCAAAAAATCCATATCCATCCTGCCATTTTTCAGGTAGCGCGGAGCGGTATAGTTTTCGTATTCTCTTTCTATTGATTTTAGGGCATCCCAGTTCAAAGTTCTGATAATCAGTTCTGCGTATATTGGATTTGCCGGCTCGACTTTGCCGTTATCATCTCTTATAATGCCCAAGTCTTTTGTGTACTGATAGTCGTTCGAGCGCTCGCTTGT
>JAITFQ010000134.1 GCA_031281225.1 Chitinispirillales bacterium | reverse complement strand
GGGGGCAAATTTTTGTCAAGTGGCAAAAGTGCCGTTTTCGGGCTGAAAACGACGTTTTTAGGGCAAAAACCAGCGTCGCCGCAAGTGCACAATATATAATTATGAATGGTGTGTTAGTCAACAAGAGCAGTTCCATGTTAATCTATTCCTAAATATAAGGTTCACAATCCAATCCAGACAAAACCATATTCCAGTCACAGCATTCTGTAATGTTGCCTTCGACAAGCTCAGGCAACGGTCAGGGGGGGCTCAGACGACGGTCGACAACTTATCGAAGCCACCTCAAAAACCCGCTCCGCCGCCGTAAACGCTATACATAATATATATTCCGGTATTATTCGAATGCAAATTAAAAAACTTTTCCAACAGGGTCATATGGATAAGGGTGAAATAGTGTTGTATCAGCCGGATGATATGGTTGCAGTCGAAGTTAGGCTGGAAAAAGAGAATGTTTGGCTAAACAGGCAGCAAATAGCCGTTTTGTTTGACAGGGACATAAAAACCATTGGCAAGCATATCAATAACGCGCTGAAAGAAGAATTGGCGGGATTCTCAACTGTCGCAAATTTTGCGACAGTTAAAAACGGAAACGTCGTAAATTCAGTTGTCGCAAAATTTGCGACAACTGCGGCGGACGGCAAGATTTATCAAATGGAATACTACAACCTTGACATGATTCTGTCCGTTGGCTATCGCGTGAAATCAAGTCGTGGAGTCCAGTTTCGCGCTTGGGCTAACCGCGTTTTGAAGGAATACATATTAAAAGGCTACGCTGTCGATAAAAGGTTTGAACGCTTAGAAAACCGAGTAACCAAAACCGAAAAAAAGATAGATTTCTTTGTAAAAACCGCCTTACCGCCGATACAAGGCGTATTTTTCGACGGCCAAATCTTCGACGCCTACGTTTTCGCTGCCGATTTGATAAAACTGGCGAAAAGAAACATTACCCAAACAAAATCAACAACTTACGCCCGATATCCTCAATTGGGGGGATGTCGGGTTTTTTGCCGAAATAATTTTTTTTATTTTTTTTATCATTCCCGCCGTACCTGAAATTATATTTGTGGTGGATAATAAGGTACTGGGAGTTGCCAGTGGCGGTTTTGTCTCCGCCACAGTTTGGGCAGGAGACATTTACTACGCAAAGTCCTATAACCTGCCCAAACCGTCAGTTACCTAGAACGTTATGTGCAATTGCACAAGATTTAAATAATTTAATATTGACAAAATAGTAAAATATAGTATTATTATTAAAATGAAGGGATTATAATGGAAAAAACAGATCATAATAAAATTATTAAAGCTATTGCCAAAAAATCATTTATACCATATGGAATTAAACAAAAAGGTCAATCACGCTCATTTATAGATGATAATGGCTGGTATATTATAATCATTGGATTTCAACCAAGTAAGTATGGAAATGGGACATATTTAAATATAGGCATAAATTTTAATTGGTATGTCAAAGATTTTTTCTCTTTTGACATTGGAGGTAGAGAAAATAATTTTGTTGAATATATTAATGTAGATCAATATACTAAAGAAATTAATAAATTGTGTGATTTTTCAATTCAAAAAATTATTGAATATAGAAACAAATTAAAAAAAATAAATGAAGCTGAAAATTATATTATTAATTATGAATATACAAGTGATGATTTATGGGGAAATTATCATCGGGGAATAATATCTGGAATTGTAGGAAATAAAAATAATATGAACAAATATTTCAATAAGTTATTAAATGAAAATAATAACAATTTTGAATGGATAATTGAATTAATGAAACGAGTAAAAGAACTAAAAGACATAGGAAATAATAATTTAGGAGAATATATTGAAAAAATTAAAGCAATAATAAAAGAAACAAGAAAATTAAATAGACTTGATGAAATCGAAATAATATTGTGAAAAGTGCAACTGCACATAACAAACGGTATACGCTCCGCCGCCTGTCCGGCGGCTTTGAGCTAATCCATTCCGGCAACGACCGGCAAAGCGGTTCTTGTTGGCGGTACGTTACACTCGTGTTGTGGGCAGTACCACGGATTGCGCGGTGTGCAAGTCATGCGGGTACTCGAAATGCGCGGGGTAGGGGTTGGCAATTGGGGTAAGGGCGCGACTGTTTATCGCGCCCGCTATTGATAACCGTATTAATTGAAATAAAATCTTAACCCAATGCTCCCCTGATTCAGATACGATCTCCCCGCGTCTTCGAAAGTTCTGGTGAACGAAAAGCAATACCTGAGGTCAATCGCTACGCCGCCGCCAAGGTAAGATACAAATCCAACGACGGCACCTACGTCAACCGGCATTCTTTTCCCTAAACCAAACGGCATATCATCTACCCCGCTAGTTATTTTGTAGTAACCGTCCGTAGAAGATATCGGTATGTCCGCCTGAACCCCGAGTTCGACAAAAAATCTCTCCTCCCAGGAAGTTCTGTTTGGGAGCAGCATGAACGGGTTGTAGTGAACCACTAACGGTATGCTTAGAGCGATTTCAGTCAGATCAAATCCGAGACGGGTCGACTGGACCGGAAGCCTCAGAATGCCGTTTATCCCGGTATGGATGCTAATTTCGTGCGCGAACGTGAACAGTCCGTGCACACCGACTTCAGCGCCCGATCCACCGGGGTTGCTGCCGAAAATACTGGGCATATTTGCGTAAGAGTAGTTATACGCGAGCCTCATGCCGAATCTTTTGTCACCCGCTTCCAACTGCGCGGACGCCGTTGCGCAAAACATCGCTATGACTGCGCACCCCATCACTAATTTCCTCATACCGCCTCCCAACTGTAAAGGTTTTTTATTGTGAGTATACGATGTATCTCACGCATTTAGAAAATCTAACATTATCGCGGCGTTGCCGTCACAATAAACAATCTAAAATTGTCGGCTTTGCCGTCACAACAAACAATCGTAAGATTGTTAGCATGAGTTTTCGTTTCCGGGGAAATCTCTGCTTTTGACTGCGTCGGCGTAATCTTTAAATGCCTCGTACATTGTTTCCTTTATATTCGCGAATTGACGCGCGTGTTTGAACTGTTTTGGCGATAGGCCTAGAAGGTCGTTGACGACCAGGACTTGCCCGTCGCAGGTGTTTCCGCTTCCTATTCCGATAGTTGGTATTGTTAGTGTTTGGCTGATTTTCCCGGCGAGTTCTTTTGGTATCATTTCGAGCACGACGATTTTCGCGCCGGCGTTTTGGAGTTGCGTCGCGCTGTCGAGTAGTGTGTTGGCTTGATCGGTGTCTCTGCCGAACACGCGCGGTTTGTCGTGTGCTTGCGGGTTGTAGCCGATGTGTGCGCAGACGGCGATTCCGGCGCTATTCAGCTTGCTTATGATTTCCGCTTTTTCGCTCCATCCCTCGATTTTAACGCAGTTTGCCCCTTGGCCGACCAATATTTGTGCGTTGTTCAGCGCGTCGTTGGCGTTGGCGGCGCATCCGTACGGAATATCGGCGATGATGAACGCGTTTTGGATGGCTCGTGAGACGGCGGCGGTGTGGTGGGCCATATCGTTCATGGTGACTTCGCGTTCGCTCGCGTATCCGAGATGGTTTGTCCCCACGCTGTCGCCCACGAGGACGATGTCGATTCCGGCCTCGTCGAGTATCCGCGCGGTTGGGAAGTCGTAGGCGGTGACGGCGGTTACCGGGTTTTTGTTTTGTTTTTTATCTGTTAGATATTGTATATTTTTTTTCATATTTTGTGATTATAGAACTCCTGTTTTTCCATAAGTTCGATATCGGCCATAAAGTCACGCATTCCGTTAAGTATTCTATGGATAAAAATTGTTTTTGTATCATGATCAACTTTATAAAAAACCAAATAACGTCTTACATTGAACATGCGATAAATGGGATTATCCGGCCATTTTTTATATATTTCCGGTGAAAATGACAGTTTTTTTAGTTTTCCGTGAAATTCGTTTAAGAATTTCTTTGGCGTACTTACGTAAAATTGCGACAAGTACTCATATATTTCGAGAGAGTCATAGATTGCTTTGGGCAACTGTTTAATCTTGTAATATGTCATGGCCGTATTTCTCTCTAATTATCCCCAAAAGATCCTCAAAGGTATAGTAGACGGTGTTAGGGTCATTCGCCTCGGCCTCGGCCTCCGCGAGCGCCGCCCTGATATACGCCAAATCCGCGGGAGTCGGATTATCGACATCGATAAACACTTTGCCTAAATTGTCGTACTCATACTCATCAAAATCGCCGTCTTCGGTGTCAATGACCGAAACGCTCGTATCAATAGTAGCCATGTCATACGCCTTTCTTTGAGGTTTGATGAATCTGCAATAAAAATAATTAATGGCACCCGCGGCGTGTCATGAAAATTTGCGGGTGCGTTAGCGCCTCACGCTGTCCGGGCCAAAAATCCCCGGGCCGAGTTCTTTGGCCTCTTCGCTGTTTGTCCCAAAACCGCCGCTGCAATTCAGCAGGAGGCAGAGCGACACGGTGGCGGTTATCACCACAAGTCTTAATATCCGGCCCATATTCTATATTCTCCCTTTCCAGTATACCGGCCTTAGCCTGAAATACATCCCCATCTGAATGACGTGCCATCTTGTCCATCCCACCGGGCCGAACGGAAATTTCAGTTTCGCGTACAGCGATGGCGTGAAGAACGCTTCGGTGAAAAAATCCGCTTCTACCATGAGCTCGTGGTACCACCAGTTGTTGTCGAAAGTCACGCTGGTAAACGAGCGGTCGCTGAACCTTTCGATCTGGTCTATCACTATGTTTTCCCATTGGAACCCGAGGCTGTACCCTACGGAATATTTATCCAGCCGGTACTTGAACCCCGCCGAAAGCGCCGTGCTCGGGAAAAATATCGCCGGGTCTACATATAGCGAGTCGTACCAGACGATGTAGCGGTCTCTTTCTGTGTTGATTGTGAGCGTATCGGGCCGCCGGAACTTTACGCCGGAGAGCCACTGGCCGAGTTCAAGCTGCGCCAGAAAGCCGCGGTAGGATACCTGATAGATATTTCCGAGCGTCAGCCCTTTGTAGTTGTTCAGCCCGCCTGACCGCCCGCCGGAGAACGAGGCGAGAAAGTTGTGAAAGTTTCTGTTGGTTGGGCTGCGGTTTATAAGCCCAAAGACCGATACCGAAAACGAAAACGGCTCGGTTTCCATGTATTCGTTCAGCTCCCAGTATTTTAGCCTGTACATGGTTCTTATGTCGGGGCGCGGGCATCCGTCGTATAGGCCGTAGACATCGGGGCATCTGTCGATGGAGTCGGGGAAGCCGTCGCGGTCGCGGTCGTTGTCCCCTTCGAGTTTTACCCTGATCGTGAAAATTTTACCGTGGCTGATTACAAACCTGCGTCTTTCCGGCTCGTACCCGTGTCTGGTGATTCTCGCGGTGTGGAACCCGCTCGGTAGCTCAACCGTAAGATCGCCCAAATGGCACGGGAACCCTTCTACGCAGATGAGCGCGTCTCTGGGGTTTAGCCTGAAAGCCGCCGTCCCCGTGAGCCTGATAAACGGCGTATTGAAGAAGGCCATCTGCCCCGCCGGAACGTGGATAACGGTATCGATGTTCCTGTAAAGCCCCTCGCCGCTCCATGTGACGCGGTAATCCCCTTCAAGCAACTGCTTATGGAACGTGGTTATGGTGGAATCGTTGATACTGTAATCTGAATTGATAGGCGGGTAGGGGAGTACGAGCGTCCCATGCTGGTGTTCCCCAAGCACCAAAAGCGTGTCAAAATCCGACATCAGTTGAAACGAGTTCGATGCGGTGTCCCCCTGCGGCACATGCACGCTCCGCCGCCGGAAGCGGTAATCGGGGAGGAAGAGTTCTATTTCGTACCTTCCGGCAATCATGTTTTTTAACACGGCGGGCGTTTTTTTCCCTGTCGCCTTGCCGTAGATGTAGATATCCGCCCCCGGCGGTTCGCTGTCTATATGGAGTTCGCCGTAAGGCGCCGCCGCGACGCCGGTGATTGAGCCCCATTCGTCGTTACGTGAGTAGTAGATTTTCTGATGATGCTGGACGTAAATTCTCTCATTGTCAAAAAACACCGTTTCCAGATCGAGGTTGCGGTTTCCCGTCGGTTCCGTGTAGAATCTGTACCACATTGCCTGGCCCGACCTGCTCCATGCCGGCATTGGGAAGGCGTAAAGCGGCGGGAAGGCGCGGAAGGCCGCCGTGTCGAGGTCGCCGATGTAGAGCCGGTAATCCGCGCCGAATTTTTTCCGCATGACCACCTGCCCCGGTCTGATAAAAGACGGCGGCGAGTCGAACTCGCGCAGTGTGTCGGCGTCGGAAATTACTTTCGATGGCTGTATAAAAAAATTTCCCCTCTCCGTCCGCTCAATATCGGTAATGCCAAAAGCCGCCACCGCGTAAAGGTCGGGCATCTGCGCGAAGCTGGCGGCAGCGAAGAGCAGGGGGATTACAGTCGAGAGAGATATGAGAAGTCGTTTTGTGTTCATGTTTATACGGTATGGCTCTAAAAATTTCGAATTAACAGTTTATTGACAAGCGATATCAATTGGTAGATTTGAGATACTACCTCATATATGAATATATTATATCCGCTACCTCCACAGACGGTTTTTTTTCACCGAGCCTCGCCCGCAGGGCCGACAGTTTTTCGACGGTTTCCAGCCAATATGACGGCGTGGATACGAATTTGTCCAGTTCTCCGTACAATTTTTCGGGCGTTGCGCCGTCCTGTATACACTCGGGGACGATGGCAGCGCCGGATATGATGTTGGGGAGGCCGATATGGTTTATCCTTATAAGGCTTTTGTAGATGGCGTAGGATACGGGGGAGGTGCGGTAGGCGATCGCCATCGGCACGCCCATCAGAGCGGTTTCTAATGTGGCGGTTCCAGATGTGACTAACGCCAGGTCGCTTTTTTGCAAAAGTTCGTGCAGCGGGCCGTCAAAAAGTTCAAAACCGTTTTTAACCGCGTGAGTGAACAGGTTTTTGTCAAACCTGCCAAAACGGGACACGGTGACTTTCACCCCGGGATATTTTTTTTGCAGCATTTTCGCGGCGTCAACCATAACGCCAAGCATATTCCCGATCTCCTGCGGCCTGCTCCCCGGAACGACCGCCAGCCGGAAATTTCCGTTTGCCGGGAATTTTTGGGACGATTTTTTGACCGGCGGGAGCGATTCGGTCAGCGGGTTGCCCGCGAATGTTGCCGGCGCTCTGTACGGCGTGAAGTATTGCGTTTCAAACGGGAATATCGTCGCGATATGCGACGCTTGATTGCCCAAAATTTTCGCCCGCCCGCGCTTCCACGCCCAGACCATCGGCGCGATGTACCACACGACGGGGATGTTTAGCCTGCGCGCCTCTTTCATCATCGGCATATTGAAGCCGGGGTAGTCGACGCAGACTAAAACGTCGGGACGCCTTGACGACGAAATCATCTTTACCAGTTTTTTTTTCGCGTTCAGGAAAAACGGGAGGTGGCGCAAGACTTCGACGTATCCCATGCGGTTAAACGGCTCAAACGGCATGACCTGCTCAAACCCGGCCGCGGCCATGGCCGGCCCGCCGATACCCCAAATGTTGGCGCTCGGACAGAGAATTTTTAATTGCCTGATAACCGCCGCCGCGTGATTGTCGCCCGACGGTTCGCCGGCGATAAACATTACGGACGGGCTGCTTTTATTTTTCAAAATAATTCATCCGAGAAATTTTTACTATCCTTAATTTCCGACAAATATTTTTTGAGGTCAGGCAGCCGCGACCTGTCGATAACGAGCAGCGCGTCGTCAACGGCAATCACCGCGACGTTTTGCAGCCCCACGGCGGCGAGAGTGCGCGCTGACTTGTTGACGATTAGCGAATCGGTACAGCCGCTCTCGTAAATCAGCGGTCCGGTAACGGTCGTGCCGCTGTCGTTACTGCCGTGAACGCGGCTCAGCGATTCCCACGAGCCGAGGTCGTCCCAAAAAAAATCCCCGCGGACGGCGCTCACGCGCCCGGCTTTTTCCATAATGCCGAAATCGATCGATTCTTTGCGGCAGACCGAGTAAAATTCGTTGATAGCTTCCTGTGAGAAATCCTTTTTAGCGGCGTCCATCGCCTGACCGTATAAATCGGGCATGTGCTGGCGGAACTCTTCGAGGATGGCTGACGCTGTCCAAACGAACATTCCGCTGTTCCACAGAAAATTGCCGGAGCTCATGAATTTTTCGGCGTTTTCGGCGTTTGGTTTTTCGACAAACCGCTTTACTTCAAAGGCGGCACATTCGCCGGTGGCACCGGCCTGTATTTTTCCGCCCAGTTCAATATATCCGTATCCCGTTTCCGGCCTTGACGGCTTTATCCCAAAGACGACTAAGCCGCCGTGTGTCTTGGCGGTGTTTACGGCGGTGTCTACGGCTTTCGCGAACTCGGCGGTTGGCGTGATGGCGTGGTCGGCGGATACTACGACCATTACGGCGTCGTCATGCCTGTGTTTCAGCATGGCCGCGGCTATGGCTATGGCCGGCGCGGTGTTTTTGCCTGCGGGCTCGGCGATGATCTCAATTTTATCGTTGATACCGCCGAGGGTTTCCGCGACCTTTTCCGCGATTCCGGCGCCGGTGATTAATACCGGCTTTACGCTGTCGGAACAGAAACTCTCCACCCGCAGGATTGTTTCTTCGAGCATGCTTTTGTCCGACCCGATCGCGTGCAGTTGTTTGGGCGAGGCTGACCGGCTCATCGGCCAAAACCGTTCGCCTATCCCTCCGGCCAGGATTACCGGTATTACTTGCATGGGCGTCTTCCCTTGAGGCTTTCCACGGCGGCGTATGGCACGCGCGGGTAGCCTAACTCGAATTTGCGGTGCTTGTCGCTGTGGAAGTCGGAGCCGCCGGTGAAGGCGAGGCTATTTTTTCTGCATATTTTCAAGTAATGGCGTATGGCGGCATCGGGGTGTTCGGTGTGGCTGACTTCTATCCCCTGCAGCCCGTCGCGTATGAATTCCGGGATGCGTTCGTCTACCCGCGTGACCCCGGGGTGGGCGAGCACCGACACACCGCCGGCTCTTTTTATCAGGTCGAATATCTCTTTTGGCGACATTTTTAGTTTTTCTACGTAGGCGGGGCTGTCGTAGCCTATGTATTTGTCGAATGCTTCTCTGAATGAGAAGACCAGTTCCTCCTTGAGCATTGCCGAGGCGATGTGGGGTCTGCCGATGGCGCCCTCCCCGGCGATGGCCAAAACGGTTTCAAAGCGGAGGTCAATCCCCTGTTTATTCAGGTTTGATACTATCTTTTGGGCGCGGACAAAGCGTGCTTCCTTCATTTCGTGGAGCTTTTCGGTAAACTCAGGATTGTTGAAATCCACATAATATCCGAGGATATGGATGTCTATCCCTTGAATTTCGCTCGCGAGCTCCACTCCGGGGATAACCTCTACACCCAGGTCCTTACCCATCTCCAAGGCCAGCGGGTACGCGTCTACGCAGTCGTGGTCGGTTATTGAGATTGCCGCGAGGCCCTTGCCCGCCACGGCTTCCATAACCTCCTCCAGCGTGCTGCTGCCGTCGGAAAATTTGGTATGGATGTGCAAATCAACGTATTTTTTTGATTGCTCTGTGTCCGTTAGCATCCTTTTTATAGTTTATCAGAAAAAAGTTTATAATATATGTTGAATATAATAATATAATAGATGGCTTGGGTAATAATGTAAAAAATATTATTTTTATTGTGCGGGAGTATACGCGATGCGTCTCACGCATTTACAAAACCTGAAATTGTCGGCTTTGCCGTCACCAACTAAAATTGTCGGCTTTGCCGTCGTTAAGCAAAAAAGGGGGAAATGTGAACGAGCGGGAAAAAAAAATCGTTTTTTGGTTCAATCTGTTGCGTCCGGTAGCTTTTATTGCGTTATTGTTCCTTTTGGCGATGTTTGTGATCAGGATTGTTACGTTTGGCGCCCCTACTGCCAGCGGTTTGGGTTGTGCAGAATCTTCATCACCTGAAATGACTGCCACGATGTCGGCGGCAATTGTCTTTGCAGGACTCTCATGACCGATAGCGCCTCGTCGCGGTTCCCTTGCAGGAGGAGCTTGCGGGCTACGAAGTACAGGCTCCATGAGTCCTGGGGGTACATGTTGTCCCACTGGCTCAGGAACTCTATTTCGGTTATTCTGTCTAAATAGTAGGCGGCTATCATTCTCGGTAGCGGGAACGGGTGCGCTCCGTTTACGATTTCGTGGAACAGTGAAATTTTGCCGAGTTCTCTGTCTTCGCCAACCATCTGTTCGGCGCATTTCAGCGCTGCCATCCAGTGTATCGCGGTGTTGGCGGGGGATTCCCTGTGTATTTTTGAGTAGAGCGTCGCGGCGTACTGGTAGTCGAAATCGTATTCGTAGAGGTTGCCGAGCGCGTACCATGACCGCCAAACGCTTTCCGTAATGTTTTGCGTGTGTATGGTCTGGTTGTAGATTTCGGCGGCGAGCGTGGTATGCCCCATGTTCAGGTGTGCGCCGGCGATAATCGTTCTTGCCCTTGTGACTATTTCGACATTTTCGCTGTACATGGCGGTGATTTTTGCGGATTTTTCTATTGCCTGCTCAATATCGTCGCTTTTTATCAGGCGCTCTAAAAGCTTCAGGTGCAGCATAGCCCAGTGGGAGGCCCATCTTGGGTGTATCGCGACGCCGGTGTTGACGCATTCCTGCGCGTCTGCCATGTTGCCAGACTCGACTATATCCGCGCATTGGGTTATCAGGCTTGCCATAATCGAAAAGTTGACGGGGCTGGAGCGGTAGTGTTTCGCGACCGTTGAGAACGCTTTCTCCGCGTTCGCGGTGTCGCCCGCGAGCAGGTGCGCTATGCCGGTCAGGTACCTCGCCCGCGCTTTGAGCGCGTCGCTGCTGTGCAGTTGCGCGCTTTTGTCAAGCGTCGCCAGGGCTTCTTCGTATCTGCTGAGCCGTATCTGGCACTCGGCTATGTTGATGTGCAGGTCTTTGGCGAGGTTGAGCGCCGATTGGTCGACCATCAGGCCGTTGTATTCGTCGATGGCGGATTCGAAGTCGCCCCGCTCCCTGAACCGGTCGGCGATAAGTGTGGGGCTCGGTACCTGCGGAATTGCGCGGCGGTGCACCCTTACGTTTGAAAAAGTGGCTTCGGAGCCGTCTACAAAGAAGCCTACCATTTCGTGCTGTTTGCCTATGGGCGGGAAGAAGTCAAAGACTTTCGCTACCTGTACGCCGTTGATGGTCAGCGTGATGGAGTGTTGCAGGCGTTCCACCGTCACCCTGTTGTTTTCCTGCCATGGTACCGGGCCGGCTTCAATGTCCTGAAATAGAAATTTGCTGCCTGGAAACGTTATCCCGCTCGCGCCGAACCCGTCGCGGTTGATGTGGGCGCGGTAGGCGTTTTCGGGGCTGTCGCCGAAGAGGAATAAGCCCGTTCTGAAGAGGTTGCGGTCATTTGCCCGCACATCAAACTCTATAAGCACATCGCGGTTGAACCTGCGCTCCAGCCTGACGTACGAGAGTCCGGGCGACGACAGCGTTATGGAGCGGTTGCCGTCCTCCCGTTTACCGGATTTGATGCTGTCGCGGTCGATGAGCGTCCACTCCCCCGGCGACACGCTCAGGGGCTGCGTGTAGACGAGCTGCCAGTGAGAGTATATTTTCTGTCTTTGGATGTAGTAATTGGCTCCCAAAATCGCGGTAAAAACCGCGATAATGGCGGCGATGACGATTGGCGCCCATTTTTTCCGCATGAACCGCGCCGTGCGTTTTTTTAACGACGGCGGCTTGGCGAGAACCGTTTCGCCCGCCTGATACCGCTTGATGTCCTCGCGCAGTTCGTCCATTGTTTGATAGCGCATATCGGGGTCTTTGGCCATTGCCTTGAGCGTGATCGCCTCAATCTCGGGCGGCAGCCACGGTATGAGCTTTTTGGGCGGAATCGGATTCGCTTCCATGACGTTGTACGTGGTCTGGTGCAGGTTGCGCTGGTCGAGGTAGGGATTTTTGAACGTGAGCATTTCGTAGAGCATTATGCCCAGTGAGCAGATGTCGCTGCGGTGGTCGACCTCGTCGCCGAGGAGGCGCTCCGGCGCCATGTACGCCGGCGACCCCACAATCTCCCCCGTCCTCGTTATCCCGCCGCCGACGCCGCTGTTCTCCGATTCCTCAAGCGCCTTGGCAAGCCCGAAGTCTATGAGCACGGGCGTGTGCGGGTCTTTCATAATCACGTTGTTGAGTTTCAGGTCTCTGTGGATGATTTTCTGCCCATGCGCGTAGGAGAGCGCTTCCGCGAGCTTTGAAATAACTTCGAGAACGTCCACGAGTTTCGGTTTGTTATCGTTTAAGTGCTGGTAGAGGTTTATACCTGCGATGTACTCCATCGCTATATAGTACATGTTGCTTTCCGTCGCGACTTCATAGATATTTACGATGTTTGGATGGTTGAGTTTAGCGACGGAGTGCGCTTCGCTCAGGAAGCGTTCTACAAAGCGGTAATTTATGGTGATATTCGCCGGCATCACCTTGAGGGCGACCTCTCGTTTGAGGTCGAGCTGCGTGGCCTTGTACACGACCGCCATCCCGCCCCTGCCGATCTCCTGAATAATATGATACTTCCCAACCGACGCCCCCGCCTCAAGAATCGTGCGGTTCACGGAGGTGAGCATGTTGCGAATACGGAAACTGCCCTTGACGGTTTCCTCAGGATCGTTGGTTGATTCCGGCGGCGGAATATTCATGCTTAACCGTTACATCCCCCTAGAGAGAACATGCTCTCCAGATCGTGTTTCGAATGGACTCTGAAAGCGATTTGTGTTTCGGAGTCGGTAATCCCGTCGAACTTCAGCATTCTGTTGGTGACGATATCCGCGAGGTCGTCGCAGTCGCGGACGCGTATGATGGCCGTGAGGTCGAACCGTCCGGCGATGGAGTAGACCTCGCTGACTCCGTCGATGGTTGCCAACTGCGAAGCGATCTCGTTAACCTTGTCGCGCTGTACCTTCAAGGATACGAATGCGGTGAGCATACTGTTATCTCCGTTTCTTGGGAAGTGGTGGCCTATACCTATAATTATATAATAAATACGCAATAAATCTAAAGATAATATCAAATTATTTTTTTTAATTTGTTTTTATTTTTCTTTTTGATTTTGATAATGTTGCATTTATGAGAAAACTATAGTATATTGTATTAATACGTTAATACGTCAACATTAAACCAAAAGGGAGCCGCAGTATGATCAAAATTACAAAAACCCAGTTTGCCAAGTTTCAAAAAAGGCGCATGACCGACGCCGCCATCGCCGAGGAGTTAGGTGTTACCAGGCAGGCTGTCTACCAGATGCGCAGGAAACTTGGACTCAAGTCGACATCCGCGTCAGGTAACCGTGACCGGAACGAAGAGATCGTCAAAGCCTACAACGCTGGCATGCCGGGAACGGCCATCGCGAAAAAATTAGGCATGTCGGTCACTCATACCTACCGCATAATAAACGCGGCGAAGGCCAAAACAAAAAAAGCGGAAAAGAAAGCTGTCGCGAAGATAGTTAAGAAAGCCGCGAAGAAGAAAACGGTAGCGGTGAAAGAGTTTTCCGCGCCGGTAAAGAAAAAATCGACGGCGAAAAAGAGATCGGTAAAGAAAACCCCGACAAAAAAAGCTTCCGTGAAAAAGACATCGGTCAAAAAGTCTCCGGTAAAAAAAGTATCGGCAAAGAAAGCTCCGGTCAAAAAATCACCGGTAAAAAAGGTATCTGCCAAAAAATTACCGGTCAAGAAAAAAGCGGTAAAAAAAACAACGCGGAAAAAACGCTAAGCAACGCCGGTTAGAATCGGAGGCGCAGTACAAATGCAGGATCAACGCTCGGTGGGCCGGTCTATAACGATCGCCACTCTCATCATGATGGGCTCGGTGCTGTTTAGCAGGCTCACCGGAGTGTTTAGAGAAATTACCCTCGCCAACCTCGGGGGGACGTCAAGCGAGATGGACGCGTACGTCGCCGCGTTCCTCATACCCGAGTTGCTCAACCACTTCCTCGCCGGCGGGTTCCTGTCGGTCACGTTCATCCCGATTTTCCAAAAGTATCTGGCAAAAAACGACGCCGACGGCGCGTGGAAAACTTTTTCCAACCTCATAACCGTAGGCTCGGCCGCGTTCGCCGTCGTCCTGCCGCTCGCCGTTATCTTTGCCCCAACGCTCCTGTCGCTCACTGGTTTCGGAAATCAAAATTCTGAAACGTTTGCCCTCACCGTGCGGCTGACGCGCATTATACTGCCAGCGCAGATTTTTTTCTACTGGGGCGCGTTTTTGATGGCCGTGCAGTACGCGCATCAAAAATTTTTGCTCCCGGCGCTGTCGCCGCTGTGTTATAATTTAGGGATAATCGCCGGTGGGATGTTTTTGAGCCCCGCGCTGGGGATAGAGGGGTTCGCGTGGGGGGTTTTGGGCGGCGCGGTTATCGGAAACGTCTTTGTGCAGCTCCCCGGCGCGGTTAAGGCGGGGATGCGGTACCGCTTCCGCTTTTCACCCGCCGATCCCGAGTTTATCCAATATGTAAAAATCACCATCCCGCTTGTCGCGGGCCTGGGGATGACTTTTTCCAACGAGATATTTTTCCGTTTCTTCGCGTCGTTTTTAGGAAGCGGCGCCGTTGCGAGCGCGAACTACGCGTTGCGTACGATGATGATTTTGGTGGGCGTTTTCGGGCAGGCGTCGGGCGTGGCGTTTTATCCCTATCTGACAAAACTTGCCGCGGAAAAGGCGTACGGCAAGATGAGCGATCTGCTCAACGACATGATAAACAAGATCGCGCTATACCTGCTGCCGCTTACGGGGTTGATGATGGTATTGGCCCCGCAGATAGTCCTCATACTCTACGAGCACGGAAAATTCACGCAGGAATCAACCCGTGAAACCGCGCCCATCCTCGTTATGTACCTGATCGGCGCGTTCGCGAGCTCGGTATCGATCCTTGCCGCGAGGCCGTTTTACGCGCTACAAAAAACGCTGCTGCCGATGGCGGTCAGCACTGCCGTGTCGCTTTTGAGCATCCCCTTGTACTACATATTCAGCAAACAGATGGGCCCCAAAGGGATAGGCCTCGCGTCGGGCGTGGCGATGACCGCGCAGTTCATCGTCCTTTATACTATATGGGGGAAAAAATACGGCGGCCTCGGCGCGGCCAAGCAGGGCGTTTTCAGGCTCGGAAAAATCATAGCGGTCTCGGCAATTGGAGTCGGCGTATGCTACCTTGTCAGCCAACAGTTTGAAAATATTATAATCGTTGACAACAGGAGAATACAGGCGATAATCACCTGCGCCGTCGCGTCAATCCCGTCGCTCGCAACTGTTTTTGTTTTGTATGAAATCTTAAAATTGCAGAAATTCAAAGATTCAATTCGCGGGTTGCTAAGAAAGCGAAGATGACCTTTTACGATAGCCCAAGCGGAAAAATATTTCTGAATATCCAGATACCAACAATCGCCGCCCCAACCGGCAAGACCGCCTTTGTGGACGACAACAGCGACGGAATCCACTTCCCCGTCGCCGCCCGCGCAAAATAGATTGCACATAAATAGATTACAAGCGGCATGACAATCAGAAATAAAAACGGGTTGTAGAGAAACGCGCCGCCGAAATCAAAATTGGCAAGCGCCTTGAAAGCCCGCGTCGTCCCGCATCCTGGGCAGTATATTTTTGTAACCATGGTAAAAATGCACGGCGGGTAAAAACGCTCCGTCCACGTTGGCGCGAAGCGTATAAACAGGGGCGGGGCGCAAATCAGCGCCGCTAAAAAAATCCCCTTGCCTAACTCCGCCCCTCGCCGCCTCCGGTCAAGAACCAAGGCGCATCATCCCATTCAGGTAGCTGCCGAGTATGCTTTCGAGGTTGATTGCGCCGGAGAAAAGAAATGTGTAAAAAATCGCCCACAGCACGCTAATCAGCACCCCCAAACCTATTGAGAGATTGCCCCAAAGATTCGCTTTTCTGCTCGCGTCCGAGGCGCCGGCAAAATCGCGCGCCCCCAGCTTCGGCTCTACACTTGAGGCGTATATGAGGGCGACGATGCCAAACGGGGGGCAGCAGCAGAGGTTTGCGATGATCGCTTTCACCAAATGGTTTTCTATTTTCAGGGGGATGTCCGCGTTTATCGGCGCGGCATTACCGGGGAGCGCGGCGCTTTCCGTTTGCGCTTTTCCCGCTTGCGCCGGTTCCTCCCGCGTCTGCGCCTGCTTCGCCTCTTCAACCTGCTCGCGCGGGTACGTTGTCGTTTCACTCTCTTCCGCGCGTTCCATATCCGCCAAAGCCGCACCGCAGCCCGGGCAGAAGTTCATTGCGTCCAGATACTTCATGTTGCAGTTTGGACAGTAGTTCATAGTTTTTTATCCTGTATTGTGAAATTTTTAACCGTCTTTATGGCAAAACGTCTATATACTTCCACTCCCCAATATTCCGCTTTTCCGAATCAAAATTAACGCCCACCTTAAACAGCTTTTTCCCGCTCCCCGTCCACGGTAGCAAATATTCTTTTGTATCAATCTGCGCTAACGCTTCGTCTGCCGTTTTGTCTAATTTGAATTTGAAGCAGTAGACATAATTTTTCGTTTCGACAAGCGTGTCTATTCGTCCGTCGGCGATTCGCACTTCGGAGCGGCAGCCGAGGCCGAGCATTGTGAAAATCAGGTGTATTGCCGTTCGGTAGTAGTTCTCCGTTTTTTCTATGATGTCATAAGGGATGGACGCCAAGTATTGGCGGATAAGGTTCATTACTTCCACTATATTACCGTTGCGCAAGGCTTTTGGCAACTCAAAGATCAGCGCTTTTAACGTATTGCTCGGGGCTTGCAGGTAGCGGTCTAACAGGGATTTCGCGAATGACGCGCGGACTTCAATGTTCGGGTAATCGAGGGTGAATGCGCCGTCTTCATCGTCGTAGTCAACTATTGTCAAATACCCGCTTTGGTACAATACAGGCTCCGCTCTCATGTTTTCGACATCGTACTGGCGGAAGTCGGCGTACCCAACCTGCATGTTAGTCAAATTGAAAATGTTAATTTTTTGCTCTGCGATCAGTTTTACCAAAAAAGTAGGCGTACCGGTATCGTACCAGTAGGGGCTAAATTCCCCGCCCTTCTTAAAGTGATTGAGCAGGCCGAACGGATTGTATACTTTAAGCGGTTTTTTGGAAAACCGGTAGCCGTTATAGTATTGGCGCAACCCATCCATGTATTCTTCCCTGCTTCTGCCGGTTTCCCCCAAAATTCCATCTATCTCCGGTCCGAAGTCCCGCTCAAGCTCCTCCTGCGTGATACCGCAAAGATCCGCGTAGCATGGGTCGAGGGTCAGGTCGTCGAGATGGTTCAAATCGGAAAACACGCTTACTTGAGAAAATTTGGTCACACCGGTAAGCAATAAAAACCGCAGGTACGGGTCGGACGACTTGAGGACGCCGTAAAAACCCTTGAGTGCGCTCTTGATTTTTTCATGGGCGGCAGGGTTATTGATAGTTTCTAAAAGCGGCTTATCATATTCATCAATGATCACCACCGTCCTTTCACCCGCCTTGTCGCAGGATTTTTGTATTAAACCGGCAAATTGATTAGCGTGATTAGTGTCGTCGAGAGTTACGCCCTGCTTTTCCGCTTCAAACTTTAATTGATACGAGAGCACCGCCCGCAAAGCGTCCAACCCCTCGTTCGCATAATCCCCGGCGTTCAGGTCTATTCTTATAACCGGATGTTTCTTCCACTCCCAATCAAGCGAATTTATAGCAAGCGCCGGCCGCCCCGCCATCTCGCCAAACAGTTCCCGCCGCCCCTCAAAAATCGCCCCTAATGTCGAACACAAAAGAGACTTGCCGAACCGCCGCGGGCGGGACAGGAAAAAGGGCTCGCCAGAACCGGTTATCAACTCGTGGATACGCGTGGTCTTATCAACATAAACAAAACCACGTTCGCGGATTTTTGAAAAATCCTGAATGCCGATGGGGAGTAAGCGTTTCATGTATGTAAAATATAATATTGCGGGGGCAAAGTCAAAAAATAATGTCAATGCCCCAAAAAGCGTAGTCTGTTTACCATTGAAAGTAGAAACCTGATGTGAATTGGTTGATAAAACCGCCTCCCGCATGACCATAACCGTATTCATGTTTTGGACCTATCAGCAACCTGTATGAAAACTCAGCGAAACGCCAGCGTAGCTTGACAGATGGGCCGACAAAACCAATTTTCTCATGTCCGCCGGAAGTTCCGTCTATATTTTCTCGATATGATTCCTCCCCCCAAAACCCTAAAAATCCTCCAAGTGCAAGTTGTAAATCATCTGACAAGTCAATCACGCCGCCCAAATTAAGACCGTATCCGGCAGTGCTGTTTCTACTGCTTCCACCACCACCTCCTTCAATTCCCAAGTAAAAATTATTATGCCAAATATATCCGGTTTCCCCTCCGATTGCCCATTTTGGCGCCCCCGGCGTTACCGGAAGTATATATCGTAGCGTAAAGTAAAAGTTAAGCCTTTCTGCCTCTCTGCCTTTATACGTCTGTGCCGATCCGCTCGCTTGATGTCCTCGACCGGCTAAAGCCGCTGCGGGCGTTTGTACCGCCCCCGCTGCCTGCGCTGTCCCGCCGCCTATATCCCCAAGCGCCGCCAGCAATTCCCGCCCTATATTCAGCATTGACGAAGCGATTGTTTTTCTGTCTAAATTTTGGAGGTTGACAGTGGTTACTGTCTTGCCCGCCGCCGCGTTTACCAACTGCACTTCTAAACCAAAAGAGCCGCCCGCGCCAAAATTTATTTTCGCTATGCAAAGGTAGTGTATACCCAATTGGTCCGCAATATTTTTCATCTGCCGTTCGCTCAGATTACCGCCCTGCGGGTCTCCCAGCAGCCTGTTTATATCGTTAGTGCGGTTAGCGGTGTTGAACCTGCCGCCTCCGCCAAGCGCGCTTGTGAGCCCGTTC
>JAITFQ010000055.1 GCA_031281225.1 Chitinispirillales bacterium | reverse complement strand
CAAGTCGGTTATTGGCCGGCGGACGGCAAAAAAGTTGCAAATGCCGTTTTATGATACGATGGGTATGGTGCACAAAAAATTAAAACTGGATAACCCGCAGGAATTGTTTCAGCGTAGCGGCGTGGTAAAGCTTATGGCGGCGCAGCGTGACCTTTTCTCCGAGCTTACGGCGCTTGACGGCCCCGCTATAATCGAAGTTTGGCCCGAGGGTGTGTTGGAACCGTCAAACGCTGAGGTCATAAAAAAAATGGGAACGATAATTTACATTCACCGAAAAACAAATATCGCGCTTGCGGTAGCGGAGAGAGAGAAAAAAACGCCGCTCTTGCACGAAATGAGTACTGGTAAAACAATAAACCTGCTGGACGCGTCCATAAAACTCTACGCGGAAGAATCCGTTTATTTTGAAATTATGGCCGACATGATATTAGAAAACAACGGGAGCGAGGATGAAGCAGTGGAGAGGCTGGCGGACATGATACGGAAGCATCGTGGCAGTAAAGATGAATGATTATTGAAGTGCCAATCAAATGCACTCGCACCGCGCGACAGCCATGATGTCGCCGGACGGCACGGGCGCAATATTTGATTGGCGGATGAATACTTTCAACTTCGGAGAAAGCAGGCCATGCTCTACGAATACAAACTTTCCGCACCGCGAGCGGATTTCTACAACATCACGCCGCAAGTCCGGGAGGCCGTCACCAAAAGCGGGGTGACCGGCGGACTGGCCGTGGTCTACTGCCCGCACACCACGGCGGGGATTACGATTAACGAGAACGCCGATCCGGACGTGGCGCAGGATATGCTCCTCGGCCTAAACAAGGCATTCCCCGACCGCCCCGAGTTCCGCCACGCTGAAGGCAACAGCGCAGCGCACATCAAGGCAAGCGCCGTCGGTTCAAGCGTTACCATCATCATACACAATGGCAAACCGCTACTCGGAACATGGCAAGGGGTGTATTTCTGCGAGTTTGACCCACCGAGGGAGAGAAGGTTTTTTGTGGAGGTGTTGGGGCGGGCATAGTGGCAGCCCCCTTCGGGATGCTTGCAGCGTTTTTCGTTTGGTAGAACCATCGCCTTAAAGTAAAGGGGACGGTCTTTGCCGTCCCCGAAGAAAATTTTTAGCGGTCTCCGTAATACTACACGCTGACCCACATGGCTGGGCGGTAGCCCACTACGGAGCCACGGTTAACGAAATCACCGCATATACCGAGAAAACCCTCCTCCGTAACCGCTGAAGCGAAATCGGGGCTAAGACCGGGCGAGCGCAGCCACCAGGACACCGACTGGCTGTCGCTGGAGATGGCCCTGCGGGCATCGTTAAAGTCGTCATTAATCGCGTATTTGGCGTTGGGGTTCCTGTTTTTACACGCACCGCTATCCCCCAAATACTTTACCGCTTCCTCAACGCTCAACAAAAATATTTTGTCAGCCGTATCCCTTCCCCCATTTGTCCCGAACCAGGGGTTATTCTTGTTTGACAACTGCGTTTCCAATATCCGTGACCGATCCGCCTCACTGAAAGTGTTGTAGAACGTTTCATTCAGATACTGGCGCAAAGTACAATCCGCCCACGTCGTGTCTTCGTATTTTTCGTGATAACGCCGCATTTCCATCACTCGTTCACTCAACAGCAGCGCTTTGCCGTCCTGAACGTCCAGCACCCGCCAGTTACGCCCGCCGAATTGCATCATTTTGTCTGTTTCGTGACCGTCTCCCCCAAGCTCGTTAGCGGCGGGCGCAACGCTCGGCTTACGCACGCTTCGCCACATGGGGAACCATTGCAAGCCGCCGGGCAAACGAATCGGGGCGCCGGCAAGCAGGAATCCCATCCGCTCATAGATTCCCAAACCGGCGAGGCGCGTCGTCGCTTCCAGGTACGCGGGCACACCCATTTTATCAAGTTCCGAAAGGCGGTGGTTGATCAACTTACTGCCTACGCCGCCGCCGTGCGCAGCAGGATGAATCGAAATCCACATCAAGTGCTCATACCGGTCGACAGGGGGGTAGCTTTTCCTAAGCGTATCTATAAGCAACTGAATACGCGGAGTGTGTACACCGGCGAACCCCTGAATTTCGTTGTAAGCCTCGTCGTCCAGCGAATTATTGGGAGACCATATAGCCGCCCCCACCATCTGCTTATTCGAGTTTTCGGCTATATGTACAGTGCCTTTTTTGAGGCCAAGTTTCATGTGCAGCCTGTAAAAACCGCTTGCCACCTTGGAACGCTCATCGGGGTCGTCGACGGCCCATGTAAAAAACGGGGTATCCCGAAAATTCGTATTCAAAAGCGCAACAACAGGTTCACAATCACTTTCATTGCCGGGACGAATCGTAATATCGCTTGCTTTTACAGCCATTGCACAACTCCTTGTATTTTAAAAAGTTAATGGGATTTGCCTTGCGGCAACCACAATTTCCAAATATTTTTGTCTTGTTTTTTTAAGCACTAAAAATACTACTTGTACACGACAATGTCAAGCATAATATTATAAAACCCAAATTTTCCATATACGGGGCGGCAACTATTGCGTTTGCTGGGCTGTAAAATCGCTAAAAAGTAATTGTAATTTTTCAAATAATAAGCATTGCGTCGCCATAGCTGTAAAACCTGTATTTCTCAATAATAGCTTCCCGGTAGGCTCCGAGAATCGATTCGCGCGACGCGAATGCAGATACGAGCATTAATAACGTTGATTTCGGTAAGTGAAAATTTGTTATCAATCCGTCGACCGCTTTAAATTCGTATGGCGGCAGAATCATCAGCTTGGTTTTCGCGCTTTGCGGGGCGATTTTATGGGGTGATACCGCGCAGCTTTCGAGCGTTCGCACCACTGTAGTTCCCACGGCGATTACACGACCGCCTTGCTCCCATGTACTGTTTATTTCACAGGCAGTTTGTTCACTCAGTAAGAAACGTTCTTCGTGGATATCGTGCCGGCGCGGGTCGTCAACCTGCACGGGCCTGAACGTGCCGATGCCGACGTGCAGGGTCACAAAACTTCTGTCAATCCCGCGCAGGGCAAGTTCATTCAGCAACTCATTGGTAAAATGCAATCCGGCAGTAGGTGCGGCCACGGCTCCGGAAGCGCCGGCGTACACGGTTTGGTATAACTCCCTGTCAATCTCTCTATCGTCGCGCTCCATGTAGTGGGGAAGCGGAATGCGGCCAAACTCGTTGATAACGTCATCAAGCCTCTCCGCACCAAATACAAGGCCGACAACCCGCTCGTACCCGCCATCCATAATACTGTCAATCCGAATCTTAACCTCCGCCCCTTCTACCCAAAGTTCTGTCCCAATAGGCGCCTTTTTCGCTGGCTTGACAAGCGCCCGCCAGCGGATATCGTCAATCCGCTCGGTAAAAAACAGTTCCACCGCTCCCCCGCTATCCTTACGGCAAAAAACACGCGCCGGAATGACCCGCGTGTCATTAAACACAAGCCTGTCCCCTGGTTTGAAAACATTGAGAATATCCCTAAAAGAGAGGTGCTGTATCGACGCCCGCGTTGACGGCGATATTGATCCGCCTCTGTCCAAATACAAAAGCCGGCACTCATCACGCGCAAGCAACGGCTGTTTGGCAATAAGTTCAGGTGGCAGTTGGTAGTCGAAATCGGCGAGTAACATGCTTTGTTCCAGTATAAATACATGTGATAACGCCGAGACGTATACACTGCCCGCCCCGGCGTTTGACCTTGCATAGCTACTTCGACTGTTCAATCTTCATGGTAACCGTAGTCAAATCGCAAACCTCGCCCGGCCCGAAATACTGGATGGGGCCCGGGTACTGGTAATCGTCGTTTACGGCCCAGCTGTCACGGTTAGCCGCGAAGTACGCGAACGGCTTGCCGTCAAGCTCAACTAAGGCTTTTCTGATGACGGGCTTGTCCTTGCCGTGGCGGCGCTCCAAGTTCATCATCATCGTAAGAGGGATACCGCCGGCAATCCACTGATCGGCGGGCTTCGTCATGTTGCGCACCGACGACAGATACCCAGTCAGCCCCGCGCCGAGCAGGCTCGAAGCCGTGTATCCGAGGCTGTAACAATAGTCCGCGTCGAAATTGGACGGCGCGGCGCAGCGGCCCTCGTAACCGAAAAAATGGCCGATTGAGGAAAATTTGCCCTTGTACTCCCCCTTGGCCTTCCACTCACGCAACAGCGCCTCGACCATCTCCATGAGGAGCTTTTCGGTCTCAATGCGCGATACCTGCACGTTGCCGTGCGGGTCGCGGTCGGCCAAAAGCTGCTTTTGGATAGCCGCCGGCAAACTCTTAAACGCCTCCGCCATATCTTTGGAAAGTTTTTCGGTCACAAACTTCACCTTGGCGTCGTCCCCGACAAGCGCGTCAAAACTCTCGGCGTTCGCAGCAAGCAAATCATTCAGCTCGCCGATAAATATTTTCAGGTTGGGGATAAACTCAATAAGCCCCTCGGGAACGAGCACTATGCCAAAATCCTTGCCGGCGTCGGCGCGCTTCTTGACGACCGCCGCGATGTCGACAACTATTTCGCGCAGGGTCATTTTCTTTTCGGCGACCTCTTCCGATATAAGCGCGATGTTCGGGCGCGTGCTAAGTGCGCACTCGAGCGCAATGTGGGACGCGCTGCGGCCCATCAATTTTATAAAATGCCAGTATTTCTTCGCCGAATTCGCGTCGCGCTGGATATTCCCGATCAACTCGGAATAAACCTTGGACGCCGTGTCAAACCCAAACGACGCCTCCACCCACTCGTTCTTCATGTCGCCGTCGATGGTTTTGGGGCAGCCCACGACCATGATCCCGGATTCTTTCTTGACGCAATACTCCGCGAGCATACAAGCGTTTGTATTTGAGTCGTCCCCGCCGATAACGACGAGCGCGGTGATGCCGAGCGCCTTGCAGTTTTCTATCACCTTGTCAAAATCCGACTCCTTTTCCAGCTTCGTCCGCCCCGACCCGATGATGTCGAACCCGCCGGTGTTGCGGTACTCGTTGATAAACGCGTCGTCGAACTTCACGTACTTGTTATCGATAAGCCCGCTCGGCCCGCCCAAAAACCCGTACAGTTCGCTCTGCGCGTTAATCTTCTTGAGCCCGTCGTAAAGCCCGGCGATAACGTTGTGCCCGCCCGGCGCCTGGCCGCCCGAAAGTATCACCCCGGCCTTTATCGCCCCCATCGGCGCGTCGGCTGGCGCGTCGAACGTCACGACGGGCAGGCCGTAGGTGTTGGGGAAAATAGCCTTGATGGCGTCCTGGTCGGCTACAGACTGCGTTGGATCGCCCTTGACGGCTTTCATCGCGCTGCCGTGCGGCGTCGTCAGGGCTTTGGGCAGTTTAGGTTTGTAGGCCGCGCGGGCGGACTGGAGGGGGGAGATTGTTTTGGCCATAATAAAAATCCTTTTTTTAGGTTAGTTTGTGGATATTACAAAGTCATAGAATGTTAAATATAGATAATTGCGAGGGGGAAATCAAAATATTAAATTCAAATTTTTACGTAAGGGCGGCCACACGGCCGCCCCCTGCAAAAACGTGACTATTCGTTTACCTGACCCCAATCACCACCGACACCCGCTCACTCTTGCCGTCGACGGTTGTCAATACGCCGCGTGCCAGATATGTCCCTTCGGATACCGGCCTGCCGCGCGAATCGGTCAAATCCCATGTGCCGATGATGCGGCGGGAATTGGCGGATTCGGTGGATTCGGGGGTGGCGGGCGACCGGGGACGGTCGCCCCTACAAGTGATTTGTACACGATTGACGACGTTACCCGACGCATCGAAAATTGTCAATACGCCGTCGTTTATACGCTTGCCTTGACGGAAAAAATCTACCCTGCCCGATGATTTTGCAACAGGATTCGGGCCTGCCGTAAACTCGCTTGCCGATATGATTATGGGCGTGATAACCGCGATGTTCTCGTTCGGACGGTCGATGGGAATTTCGCGGTCGAGGGATAATATTGATGTGGACGATGTCCATTTAGCATACAGCGTTATGTTTCCCGTTACGATGTCGGTATCAAAGTCCCACTCAGCGATTGGCGGTAACGGTGCGCTGATATTGATATCGGCATTCATGAACCAGCCGCCGAAAGTGTAGTTATCAACGATTGGCGGTTCCGACATGCCGCGGATGGGAGCGGCGGGTTTTTCCGCTTTGCTGAATATTATTACATCCTGCGAAGCTACTGCGCTGCCGCCTTGCGAATCGAATGTCACCGTTTGATAAGCGGAACTGATACTTTTGAAACTAGTCCATTCACTTCCCCTCCACCATTCGGCTTGTTCGTAAGCGGATATGCTGCCCGGCAGGACATACACGTCAACGTTTGACTGAGTTAAGCCGTGGGGTTGGCCGGCAGTTGGCGGGACAGGGTTTAAGCTGACTATGGAAGTAAGGCTGTTGCAACCGGCAAATATTCCGCCGCCGCCGAGAGAAGTCACGCTGTTAGGAATGATTACGGCAGTAAGGCCGCACCCGTAAAACGCCATCTCTTCGCTGGAAGTTGTGCCGGCGGGAATGGCGTATATGCCCTGCTTGCCCGGCGGAAACAGCGCAAGGGTCGTTTGGTCTTTATTGAATAATACGCCGTCTATAGAACTGAAAACGGGATTTTCCGGCACTGCTTCTATGGAAACCAAGGTGGTGCAGCCGGAAAAATGAAAGTGATTGAGTTCTGTCACGCCGCTGCCGATGACAACGGAAGTGAGCTTTCGTGAATCGGCAAACGTGTTGCTTCCGACATTAGTCACGGTGTTGGGGATGGTGACGGAAGTAAGGCCTGAATTAAAAAATGCCATATTTCCGATAGAATGCAAATTTGGAGGAAAAGTGACGGTAGTAAGATCAGTTCAGCCGTTAAACGTGTTATTTGCGATAGATGTCAAATTTTCGGGAAGGACAATGGAAGTAATGCCGCTGTTGCGAAACGCGGCGGTTCCGATGGAAGTCACGCTGTTGGGGATATCGATGGAAGCAAGCTTTGTACAACCGAGAAACGCATCGTTTCCGATAGAGGTCACGCCTTCGGGAAGCGTGATGGAAGTTAGAGTGCTGCAATTTTGAAACGCGGAGGTTCCGATATCAAGATGATCCTGTGTGAGGTTGGTGAAAATCGCGGTGTTGAAGATGATCCCGCCGACTTTATTCAGCGCCAGGGAATGTGACGTAACCTCCATAATAACGTCGGTCGCGCCTTTT
>JAITFQ010000112.1 GCA_031281225.1 Chitinispirillales bacterium | reverse complement strand
ATGTTGTGCGAGTTGTAAAAATAAACTAAATTAAAACAAATCAAAAAAGGAGTGTGCCGTATGCAGAAGTATCTCAGGAACAACAAAGGTTTTACCTTGGTTGAAGTAATTGTCGTGGCAGTGATCGTGTTGATTTTGGCGGCGGTGGCGATACCGCTGTATAATGGGTATATCAAGGATTCGAGGGTGTCAGTGGCCTCGTCTACTGCCGGTACTATTGCTAGTGCGCTTGGCGCGGCGGTGCAGTCTAATTTAATTTCTGGGGCGACACTTACCGCTACAATCCGGGATGACATGGTGGTGGTGCCGACTGCGAGCGGTGATTCGACCACAATACTGCTTCCAAGGGATTATGGAGCTATATTAGTAGGGACGACACGTATCGCAGTTTGGTCTACAAAAGACCACACCGCAACAGATACTGTGGTATTTTCACGGTAAATTAGCTTTTAAGGACGCAAAATTGACTCCTGACCGTCTCCCCGACGGTCAGGTTTTTATTTTTTTTTGTCCCTGTTACTTTCTTTATCACCCGCAAAACATAAATTTCCATCAACATACTGTCACGAAAACTCATCGCGGGGATGGTGTGAGGCGAGAGAGGTGTACCCCCAAACTACCCACTATGCGAAAACCGGAAGAACCGTTCAGCGAAAATAACCTTGCCGCCCTTGCCTTTTTCATATTCAAAACTCCCTTCATCAAATACCACCGTAGCCCCATTCAGCTGTTCGGCCTCGGCTGGATTTTCCAAAAGGTACGATAGTAATTCACCGTGCCGCTCAATATTTCGTTGGACGGTTTCTCGATCTTCCGGTGTTATACACAACGTTTCTGCCGCCATGATTTACCTCCTTTTACTGCCTTCAAAATTTTGCCTCGCTCAGTCAAAATCTGTGTCCTAATGCGGTCTGTAAACAGTAAAAAAGCAAGAAAATCAATTTCAGGCACGAAAAAGGCCCTCCGCTATGTTCAAATTAAACAATAATACACAATATTACAAACCCAAATACAAGCTTTTTACATGAGGGGCGCAATAAAAATACAATATTTATCCGCTAGTTCTTATTTGATATTGACTTTTTTATCGGGATATATTACCTTATCCACCACCATTTTAGCCTCCTTGCGTTACTTCCCTCGTCTCATACTCCCCCTTCCCCTCAAACACAATCGCGATGAATCTTATGTCGTCTCGGTTTGCGAAGCGTGGGTCTTTTTTGTATTTTTCTATTTGTGCCAGCGCTTCGGCAAATTTTGTTTCTGTTTCAGTTTCCGCCGCACCGGTTTTGATGTACTTGATATCAGGTCTTACGGGGTGTTTGAGCAGGTAGATGTCGGTGTATATTTTAGGGGCGATTCGTTTTACATAACTCTTCGCCCCTTTGTTATAACCGTTCAAAAGTTCTACTTCTTAGTTTTCTTCACAAACTTCGCCAAAATATCTTCAAGGTCCGGCTTCCCGATCTCTTGCAAGGTGTATTCTACGCGGGTGGAGGGTTTGTTGATTTTTATCACGCGCTCAAGGTCGATGGGCGTCGCGATGATTACGGAATCGCAGTCGGCGCGGTTTATGGTTTCGGACAGGTCTTTTATTTGCTGATCGCCATAACCCATCGCCGGCAGCAGCGTGCCGATGCCAGGGTACTGGCTGTATGTTTCCGCGAGTTTGCCGACCGCGTATGGCCTGGGGTCGACGGTTTCCGCGGCGCCGAAGCGGTGGGCGGCCACTATGCCCGCGCCGAGTTTCATGTCGCCGTGGGTGAGGGTCGGGCCGTCTTCAACCACTAACACGCGCTTGCCTTTTACGAGTTCGGGCTTTGTGATGCTTATGGTCGACGCAGCGTCTATAACGACGGCCTCGGGGTTTACGGCGGCGATGTTTTTCCTGACCGCCTGAATCCCCGCGAAATCCGCGCTGTCGATCTTGTTTATGACCACAACGTCCGCGATGCGCAGGGTGACCTCGCCGGGGTAGTACGCAAGCTCATGGCCGGGGCGGTGAGGGTCGGCTACGGTAATCATCAGGTCGGTGTGATAGAACGGGAAGTCGTTGTTGCCGCCGTCCCAAAGTATGATGTCGCAGCCGGCCGGATCGTTTTCCGCCGCGCGCAAAATCGCCTCGTAGTCGACGCCGGCGTAGATGACGTTGCCGCGCGCTACGTGCGGTTCGTACTCCTCCATCTCCTCGATGGTGCACTTGTGCTTCGCCAGATCGTCGATCGTCGCGAAACGCTGGACTTTTTGCGCCTCAAGGTCGCCGTACGGCATTGGGTGGCGGATCGCTATAACCTTGAGCCCGTGCGCCATCAGCACCTCGATTATCCGCCGCGATGTCTGGCTTTTGCCGCAGCCGGTACGCGTCGCGCAGACGGATATTACCGGTTTTGTGCTTTTTATCATTGTGTTTTTGTGGCCCAGAAGCGAAAAGTCCGCCCCCGCCGCGTTCACCTGTGCGCTTATGCCCATGACGTACGGATAGGAAACATCGCTGTACGAAAAGACACATTCGTCGGCGTCAAACCGCTTTATCAGGGATTCAAGCTCGTCCTGATGGAATATGGGGATCCCATCGGGATAAAGCTTTCCGGCGAGCGACGCGGGGTACTTGCGCCCGGCGATGTCTGGAATTTGCGCCGCCGTGAACGCCACGACGTTGCAGGCTTCGTTGTCCCTGTAAAACGTGTTAAAATTGTGAAAGTCGCGGCCCGCCGCCCCTATGATTATTACTTTTTTCTGCTTCATGCGATTACTCCGTTCTGACGTTTATAGTTTTTGTTGTGACGGCAACTTGTTTATCTCGGCGTAAGCCAACTTGTTTATCTCGGCGCAAGCCAAAATCCAACAATTTTAGGCATTTAATTTACATGTAAATACCTAAAATACATCGTATACTCCCAATAAAAATTACCCACGCACCTGCCCGTTCCCCCGCACAATCCATTTATAGGTGGTCAAGTCTTCAATCCCCATTGGCCCGCGTGAGTGGAGTTTGTCGGTTGAGATACCGATTTCGCACCCCATGCCGTACTCGCCGCCGTCGGAAAAGCGGGTGCTGGCGTTGACCATTACCGAGGCGGAGTCTACGCGCGCTATGAAAGCGTCGGCCTCCTCCGGCGATTCGGTGACGATGCTGTCTGTGTGGCGCGAACCGTATTTGTTGATGTGGCTGACGGCGCCGTCAAGTCCGTTTACGGTCGCGATTGACAGGCGCAGATCGAGGTATTCGTCGCTCCAGTTTTTTTCGTCGATCTCCAAAATTTTGTCCGACAGCTTACGGCTTTCGGAATCGCCGAATAAAGCAACGCCGTTGTCAATGAGAGCGGCGGCGATGTTTTTTCTTTTTTGTAAATCGAGGCCAGAGTCGAGCAAAAGGGTTTCCATGGCGTTGCAAACGCCCGGGCGCTGGACTTTCGCGTTTACCGCAATCGACAGCGCTTTTTGCATATCGGCGTTTGCGGATACGAATACGTGGCATACGCCCTTGTAGTGCTTGATGACGGGGATGCGCGATTTTTCTACGACCATCCTGATCAGCCCTTCGCCGCCCCTGGGGATTATCAGGTCAACCTGTTCGTCCTTACATAATAACAGTTCCACCGCCGCCCTGTCTGTCGTAGGGATAAATTGCAGCGCCGCCGCCGGCAGCCCGGCCTCTTCGAGGGCGCGGGAGAACAGGGTGCACAGGGCGTTATTGGAGTGGAACGCTTCCGACCCTCCGCGCAGTATCACCGCGTTTCGGCTTTTGAGGCAGATCGCCGCCGCGTCCACCGTTACGTTGGGCCGCGCTTCGTAGATTATGCCGATGACCCCGATAGGCACGCGCATCTTGCAAATTTTAAGCCCGTTTGGGCGGACGCGCTCTTCGTAGAGGTTCCCCACGGGGCTTTGAAGCGCGGCGACCTCTTTTAGCCCCGTGACCATCGACGCGATCGTCTTGTCTGAAAGCGTCAGCCGGTCGAGCATCGCCGGGGCCAGCCCCTTCGCCCTGCCGGCCTCCAAGTCTTTCCCGTTCTCCGCCTGAAGCGTTGTTTTTTCCGACTCAAGGTACCCGGCCATTGCCAGCAGGGCCCTGTTAATCTCCTCCGTCGAATGATTTTGGATAAGCAGGGACGCGCTGCGGGCGTCCGCGGCTATGCCGTCTATGATTTTTTCCAACTCGCTTGCCGCCATGTGTTTTTATCCTTCGAATAACGTGAAAAACAGATTGAAACCGAAATGTTTAATGATAACAAATGTATAATTCCCGAAGATAAATATACATAATGTCATTGACGCGGTTCAACAAAAAAATACAGTTGTACAATTTACTCACGCCTCCACCCACCCCCCAATCTGCCTCGTATTATCATCAATAGCGATCCCCACCTTTTTCCCGTTTTTGTTCGGTTCGGCGTATTGTCTGTCGTTGATCTGTTTCATAGCCTCTTGCGCCTGCGCTTCGCAGTCGTTGTTGGCGGTAACTTTTATTTCGATTATCCACGTGACGCCTCTGCATGTCACTATTAAATCCGAGCGTCCTTGAT
>JAITFQ010000100.1 GCA_031281225.1 Chitinispirillales bacterium | reverse complement strand
GGTTAAAATAAGTGTTATCTCTCCGCCCTCAAAGCCGCCTCAGAAAGGCCGGGCCGCCAGCGTATACAATATATATTTCGGTATTATCCGGGCGCAAGATTAAAAATAAAAAACCTTTTTCCACTATTTGGCACAGCGCGCCGCTCAATAAATTTACCGCAGGGCTTGTAATTTGTTCCGCCATTATATTATATTTTAGCACGCTATAAATTTTGGTAGAGAGCCGGGTTTTGAAATAATAAACCATCGCATATAGAAACAAGGAGCTGTCGAATGATTAAAATGTACACGGCGTTCACAAGCCAGATTGACGACCCCCAGGCCGCGGTGCGGGAGATTTTGGAGCAACTCAGGCCGGAGGAAAACAAGCTGAAAAACACCATCGGCATCATCCACTTTTACTACGAGTTCGTGGAAACGGAAGTGTGTAAGGCCATTGCGGACGCGCTCCCTTTTGATGTGGTCGGATGCGTGTCGTCCTACGTCGGCGCGGCAGGCCGGTACGGCGACGACGCCCTGATCGTGACCATGCTGACCGGCGACGATGTTGATTTTATCATTCGGACGATAGAGGGCGTAAGCGCGAAGCCGGCTGACCAAACTGCCGATGAGATAACGCGGATGTGCGCGGAATTATGCGCGGAAAGGAAACCGAAACTCCTCATGCCGTTTTTAGCGATGGGGTCGCATTTCACGGGCGATAATCTGGCGGATACGATAAACGCGCTTCCCGAGCCGCTTCCGCTTTTTGGAACGGTGGCCTTCAACATGAGCAGCCCCACCGGCGCTCATTACACCTTGATTAATAGCAGCGTATCTCACGACACGCTGGTGTTTGTCGCCGTTTTCGGCGATGTCGAGCCGAAATTTCACCATACCAACGCTTTTATCTTTGACAGTAATTTCATCAGCGATTACGCCGAAGCTACCGAGGCATCCGAGGCGGTGCTGAAATCGGTAAACGGCATATCCGCGCTTAAATACCTGAGGGAACAGGGGCTGATAAATGATGATAACGAATCCGCCATGATGTGGACTATTCCCGCCATATTGACCTACCCCAACGGCACGAAAGTCGTGCGCGCTTTCGTTGGGATTGTGGAGGGCACCGAGCACGTTTTTGCCACGGGTTCCATAAAGACGGGCGCGAAAATCAAATTCGCCCATTTGGACAACGACAGCACCATAGCGAGCGCGGCCCGCATGATAAAAGATATGGCCGAGGCCCAAAATAATGATGCCATAGCGTACAGTTGCCTAGCGCGGGCCTGGTCACTGGGCACAAACATTTTTGCGGAAGTACAAAAAATCGCCGAATGCGCAGAGGAATACCAAAATCAAAATGAAAAACCGTTTAATTACTCGCTGGCATATTCAGGCGGTGAATTTTGCCCCACGTGGGACAAGGACGGCAAAATGATAAATACGTTGCAAAATTACACGCTTACGGCGTGTACATTCAGTTGATGCCGGCGGTCGGTTTCCACGTCATCACGAAATAATATTGTTTGGAGATGCTACACTTTAATGACAGAATATACCGATAAAATCGCCGCTCTAGAAGACGAGAACCGTAAACTGAAAGCCGAGTTGCGCACCATAAACCGCGACTTAAACCGGCACAAAACCATGTTTATCGTCGCGGAGGGCAACTACAACTCAAAAATGAACATGTACCGCGTCCTCGTTGCCGAAAACGAAAAACGGAAGCGTTTTCTCACTTACATGATGAAAAGCGGTATGAATTTTTTGATACTTCTCGACAGTGAATATAACATGGCCTACTGTTCGGAACTGTTTTTGCAAAAAATCGGCCTGCAATTTCTCAATCAGGTGGAGGGGAAAAACATCCATGACGTATACGGCATATTCGCGGACAGTGAATTACTCAAAATAATGAAAGACGGCCTGACAAAAGCGGCTGCCCAAAACAGAATTTACCGCCACGACATTATAGCGGATATTGAGAAAAACGGCGAGTACCGCTCATACCGTATTACCAATCTGCCCATGGTTGATGAAGAGGGAAATCTGAGCGGGGTGATTATTGACTGGAATGACGCCACGGATATTATTACCGCCAAAGACGAAGCTGAAAAGGCAAACAGGGCCAAGAGCGAATTCCTCGCCACAATGTCCCACGAAATCCGCACCCCGATGAACGCGATAATAGGCATTGCGCAAATCCAACTGCAAAGAGAGGGCCTCCCCGGTGACTATGAGGAAGCGTTCGGTAAAATCTACCGCTCCGGAAAAAGCCTGCTTGGAATTATTAACGACATCCTCGACCTGTCAAAAATCGAAACCGGCAAACTGGAACTGAATCCCGTAGAATACTATCTCCCGAACCTTATCAACGACACCGTACAGGTCAATGTCATAAGGATAGGCTCAAAGGATATTGACTTTATAGTTGAACCGAATTCTACTCTTCCGTCAAGGCTTTACGGCGACGAGTTGCGTTTGAAGCAGATACTCAACAACCTTCTGTCAAACGCGATAAAGTACACCGACAAAGGGCATGTGAAACTATCAATCAGCCACACAGCCGCGGGTGACGACGTTTTGCTGCGATTTACCGTCGAGGATACCGGACAAGGGCTCGCGCCCGACGATAAGGCAAAACTTTTTTCGAAATACCACCGTTTCAACTCCGCCGCCAACCGTACCACCGAAGGGACAGGGTTAGGGCTTTCCATAACCAAACGTCTGACAGAGATGATGGATGGAGAAATCTATTTTGAAAGTGAATATGGCAAAGGGAGCGTATTTACGGTGGAACTTCTCCAAAAGCGCGTCCATTGCGAAGTTATCGGCGCGGAAATTTCTGAGAATCTCAAAAAATTCACTTTTGCCGACAAAAAAGACAGGCGCCTGAGAGTCCGCGACACCATGCCTTACGGCAGGGTTCTTGTAGTTGACGACGTCGATACGAACCTGTATGTCGCCTCTGGCCTGCTCGCACCGTACCGGATTGATGTCGAAACCGTGGCCAGCGGCTTCGCGGCGATTGACAAGGTAAATGGCGGGAAAACGTATGATGTCATCTTTATGGATCACATGATGCCGCAAATGGACGGAATAGAGACCACGCAAAAGTTACGCGCCCTGGGCTACAACGCCCCAATCGTCGCGCTGACCGCCAACGCTTTAGCCGGAAACGCCGAAATGTTCAAGCAAAACGGCTTTGACGGGTTTATCTCGAAACCCATAGATATTCGGCACATGGACACGATTTTGAAAGAATTCATCCGCAACAAGTACCCTGAGGAAGCAAAGAAATATGGAACAGCGGCAATTGTTGAAACCCCAGCACCAACAACCACGATAAATCCCGCGATAGTGAAGGTATTTCTAAGCGACGCGGAAAAAGTAATCGCTACGCTCAGGGAAACAATCGTAAACGGCAATACAAAACTGTTCACAATCACCACCCACGCCATTAAATCCGCCCTCGCCAATATAAACGAAATCAAAATGGCGCAAACCGCTGCCGCGCTCGAAAAAGCCGGGTTAGACGGCGATACCGACTATATCAGTACCAACGTGGAAAGTTTTATTAAAAACCTCGAAGGGCTGACCAAACGTTTAAATACAGCAGATACCGATGACAAGGAGGCATGCCCCCTTGTCAATGACGCGGACATATCAGAGGACACGGCATATCTCGCGGAACAGTTGGAGCGAATAAAATTTGCCTGCGAGAATTACGACAACGCCGCCGTCTATCAGGCGCTTGACTGCCTGAAAGAAAAAACATGGAAAAAGGATACAGCCAAAACCTTCGAAAAAATTCACGAGCTCATCTACGTAACCAGCGATTTTGAGGAAGCGGCGAAACTGGCGCAAAGAAATCAATATACCCTTAAAACAAATGGAGAAACTGTAAAATGATTAAGATGTACACGGCGTTTACGGAGCAGATTGACGACCCCGAAGCAGCAGTGCGGGAAATTTTGGAACAACTCAAACCGGAAGAAAACAAGCTGAAAAACACTATCGGCATCGTCCATTTTTACCACGAGTTCGTGGAAACAGATGTATGCAAAGCCATCGCGGCCGCACTGCATTTTGACACGGTCGGCGGCGTATCGTCATACGTTGGCACAGCCGACCGATACGGCGACATCGCCCTGACCGTGACCATGCTAACGAGCGACGATGTTAATTTCTCCATTCGGGTAGTAGAGGACGTAAGCGCAAAACCGGCAGAACAGGTTACCGACGAGGTAACGCGGATGTGCGCGGAGCTGTGCGCGAAGGAACAGCCGAAGCTCGTCATGCCGTTTTTGGCAATGGGGCGGTATTTCACGGGCGATAACCTGGTGAATATCGTAAACGCGCTTCCCGAGCCGTTCCCGCTCTACGGGACAGTAGCGTTCAATATGAACATGGTTGAGGGTACCCACTTCACCATGCTTAACGACAAAGCGTCTTCCGACATGCATGTTTTTGTCGCTCTTTATGGCAATATTGAGCCTAAATTCCACATCGTCAGCGCCTTTTTTGACGAGGATTTTCAAAGCGGTTTTGCCACGATTACCGGAGCGGAGGAATCGGTTTTGAAGTCAATAGACGGCATATCCACGCTACAATACTTAAAAGAGCACCGCATAATATCCGGGACCAGCACTCTAGTAGTACTCCCCGCCGTGCTGATCTACCCAAACGGCACGCAAGTTGTCCGCGCTTTCCCCGGATTGGTGGAGGGTACCGAATTTTTTTGGGCGACCGGTTCCATAAAGGAGGGCGGCAAAATAAAGTTTGCCCACTTGGACAGCAACAAAACGGTAGTAAGCGCAGAACATATAATGAAAGAGCTGACCAAATTGAAGGAAAACGACGTCATGATGTACAGTTGCGTCGCGCGGGTATGGTCTTTGGGTAAAAAATATTTCGCGGAGGCGCAGGAAATCGTCGCCCGCGCGGACGATTACCAGCAAACAAACAACGTGCCCCTGAACTACTCCCTGGCGTACTCCGGCGGCGAAATCTGCCCGATATGGGACAAGGACGGCAAAATGATAAACATACTGCACAACTACACGCTCGTCGCGTGTACATTCAGTTAAGGCGCCACGGAAAAACGGAATGCGGTATTCGCAGGGGCGTTGCATGCAACGCCCCCCTACTCCACGTCCTCAATATCCCCCAGCATCGCCTCAACGTATGCCTTGGGATTAAAGTCCTGCAAGTCTTCAATCTTCTCCCCTACGCCTATCTTTCTTATGGGGATGTTGAACCGCCGCGTCAGGGCTATCGCTATCCCGCCTTTCGCCGTGCCGTCCAATTTGGTAACGACTAAGCCAGTCAGCTTGACGATCTTGTTAAATTCCTCCGCCTGCCTCATGGCGTTTTGACCGGTTGTGGCGTCTACCACGAGTAATATCTCGTTTGGCGCATGCGGGGTGTTGCGCCTTATGACCCTTAAAATTTTTTCCAGTTCGTTCATCAGATTGACCTTGACGTGCAGCCTGCCCGCGGTATCGAGAATCAAAACGTCTGTGCCCCTTTTCTTCGCGGCTTCCATCGCGTCGAACGCCACGCTCGCGGCGTCGGCGCCCTCGTGCTGCGCTACGAAATCGGATTCTGTTCTGTCTGCCCAGATTTTAAGCTGCTCTATCGCGCCAGCCCTGAACGTATCGGCCGCCCCAAGCGTCACGCGCTTTCCGAGCCGGCGCATCTCGTGGGCAAGTTTTCCGATGGTGGTGGTCTTCCCCACCCCGTTTACGCCTACCACAAAAATTACCCACGGTTTCGGCGGAAAATCTTCCATGGTTTTGGTTACGGTGAGGTCTTCGGCGAGCATCTCTTTGAGCAACGCGTACGCGCCGCTTCTCGAATGTATCCCTCTCTTTTTTATCTCGATACGGAAATCGTCGAATATACGGTCGGTGAGGTCGACACCGACATCCGCGGCTATGAGCGCTTCTTCTAGAGTTTCGAAAAATTCCTCATCAAGATCGCCCCCTTTTACGATAGCGCTAATTTGGGCCCGGGTCTTGCCGAGCCCCTCTTTCAAACGATCAAAAAAGCCCATTCTTTCCCTTACTTTAATATTGCCAAAAACTCCTGCGATTTGTCGAGCGAGTTTTCTATGTTTGACATGATTTTTTCAAAGTCCGCGTCGCCGATTTTGAGCTCGGCGCGGCATTGGGCGCTTTCCTGCACGCGTACTTCGTCGTCCCAAAGGTTGCAGCCCACATCGTGGGAGATAATATCGGCTAGATGTATGATGTTTGCCAAATGGGAAACCTTGTCGGCGTTTTCCGGGCCGTGATGGTGTACAATCGTGTATTCCAAATCAAGCGGCAACGACCATCTGTCGGCCAAAATCTTGCCCATCTCCGCGTGGTTGAAACCCAGGCACTTGTTCTCCGCCTCAATTAGCGGGACTTTGTGTTCTTTCGCGTAGTCGCAGACGGTGGCGTAGTCGTCGGCCATGTACTGGCTGAAAATGAGTTTGCCTATGTCGTGGAGCACCCCGGCGCAGAACGCGCTTTCGGGGTCCATCATCCTCACGCTCATAAGGTGGCGCACGATTATCTTGGACGCCATTGCCGTCACGACCGAGTGCTTCCAAAAACGGTCCATGTCGAGCGAGTGCTTCCCCTCAAAAATTTTGGCAACGGACGCGCTGAGGACAAGCGAGCGGATAGTGTTGAAGCCCAAAACGACGACCGCGCTCGTAACGGAGGAGATGCTCCTCGGTATGCCGTAGAACGCGCTGTTCGCGAGCCGTATCATCTTGGTCGTGAGCGCCGGGTCTTTTTCAATGAGTTCGGCGGCGTCCTCGGCGGAACTTTCGGCCGAGTTCACGACATCAATCAGTTTCATGACGATAGTGGGCAGGGAGGGCAGGCTGTCGGTATCTTCGACAATTTTTGCTATCCGTTCCCTTGCTTCCGGCATGTTTACGTTTTGTTCGCTCATAATTGTTTTTATCCTTCCCTACGTTTCCTTTGCGATACAGTACCCGTCACGGACAGCGCCCATTAGAGCAACGCGCATCCACGAGTTTTTTGGCGGGCGCGATTCCGGAACCTCTACCTTAATATAATTTCCGCTCACACCGCGCGCGGGATTTTCTGATTCAATAATAATATATAATGGGTGAGCAAATAGCAAGGATAAAAATTTCCCACGGTTTTTTTCTAACAACTCCCGCAAAGCCGCGCTCCTCGCCGTCTTGACGTTTTCGCTCACCTGATCCGGCATAACCGCGGCCTTTGTCCCGCGTCGCTTTGAGAAACGGAATACGTGGCCGTAGGTAAATCCTATCAATTCCGCGTTACGCAGCGTCGTTTCAAACATCGCGCCGCTCTCGCCCGGATGGCCGGCTATGAAGTCTGCCCCAAGCCCGGACATCGGAAACTTTTCACGAAAAGACCGCAGCCGCTCCATCAGCAAATCAAAATCCCCGTAGGGCCTCCCCATCCGCGAAAGCACGTCGGCGCAGAGGCTTTGGACGCTCACGTGGAGATGCGGGCAAACGCGACCGTCTCCGCCGGCCATAGCGGTGAGCGTATCGGTAAGGTCACGCGGGTCGAGGGAACTCAGGCGGACGCGGTAATCGCCGGGAATTTTCAAAAAATCTTCAAGCAGAGATTCAAGGCCAGATTTGTTGACATCTCTGTATTGCCCGATATGAGTCCCCGTCAGCACAATCTCCTTATACCCCATGTCGACCGCCCGCTTAAAAGTTTCTATCAGCAGGCCCTTTGGCGCGCTGCGCGAGCTCCCGCGGAGCGATGGGACGATGCAGTAGGCGCACCTGTAATCGCACCCCTCCTGTATCTTGAGAGAGAAGCGCGTCCGCCCCGATTCGCCCGGACCGATAACGCGGCCGCCCCAAAAAGCGTCGTCGGACCCTTTATCAATATCCGCCAAGTGCGCCGTTCCAACCCCCGTCCCGCCGTTCCCCGCGCTTGACAGTATCTCCGGGATACGGTGCTTGTCGCCATTACCCACAACCCAGGCTACCCCCGGATATTCAAGCAACGCCTCGCCATGCTGCTGCGCAAAGCACCCCGTCACAAGGATACGCGCGTTTGGGGCGAGGCGGGATATCGAACGGATAAACCGGCCCGTTTTCGATTCTGTAAAAGAGGTCACCGAACACGTGTTGACAATGACAATATCCGCTCCCTCAATTTCATCCGACACCGAATAACCGTCAGCCGTCAACCTCGCCCGCAATGAGGAGACCTCCTCCTGATTTGTTCGGCACCCTATTGAACGGAATGTTATGGCGCGATTCATCTATTCCCAATCTTCAAGCGCCGCTTCCCGTGTATCAAAGAACGGGATTATGGCGTCGACCCCCATGCTTTCTAACATATCCCGCACAACATGGTTCGCGCGGCATATCCGAATCCCGCCCCCTATGTCGGCCAAAAGCCTGCTCACCCTCAAAACCGAGCCTACGCTCAGACTGTCGAAGAAAGCAAGTTCGCTGAAATCGAGCAGTATCTTGCCGCCTGCCTGCAGAGTGGGGGTAATATTTTTTTTGAAAGTTGTAGAGCCAGTCGGATAATTCATCACACCGGAGAGCGAAATGACGCGCACATTGCCGACAATTTCCTCCTCCATCTGCACCTGAACTTTGAGGCCGGTAAGGCCAGCATCAGCTTTTCTTATCCCGGAGGACATTTCAACGTCAAACAGCCTGTCTATCCCGGTTTCCGCGAGAAGGTCATAGACGCCCCTTTGCGGGTTTTTCAGAATAAGGGATTTTGACCTCGCCGTCAGCTCCTTGTAGAGAAATACCAGCATCCCGATTCCTGAACTGTCCATCGACACGGTACCGCTCATATTGAGCGCTATGCAATCACTATCGCAGTCCGGCAGTTCCTGCAATTCGGTGATAATTTCGCGGGGCGTATCGGCGTTGAAACGCTCCGGCAGTTTGAATGTGCAAACATCCTCTTCATGGGTGTTACTCATGTTTTCCTGTTTCTCCTCATCTCATAAAACGTCGTTCCAGTTCGTTAATTGAAATTCTGATAAGCGTCGGCCTACCGTGCGGGCACGTATATGGGCTGCCTGTTGAAAATAGCGCGTTTATCAGCGCGTTCATCTCTTCCTGGCTCAGCTTTTGCCCCGACTTTATAGCCGCCCCGCAGGCGAACGCCGCCGCAAAGCGCCTCACCGGTTCCTTAAAAGCGTCCGGATCGCGCCCGTCGAGCAGGTAGCGCACCATCTCGCGGACCGCGTCCTCAACCTGCCCGTCCTTGAGAAAAGCGGGGTGCGCCGACACAGACACCGCAAGCCCGCCGAAATCGGCAATCTCAAAGCCCAACTTACTAAAATACTCTCCGCCGGATGATAATACAACCTTTTCCGCCGGCCCCATCTCGAGCACTATGGGAAAAAGGAGCTGCTGAGAGACGGGGTTGCCCGTTTCCAAGTCCCTTAGCCCCTGCTCAAAAAGCACCCGCTCATGCGCCGCGTGCTGGTCTATCACCAAAAGCCCGTTTTTTATCTGCGCGAGAACGTAAACCCCGTGGAGCTGGTAGCACTGAATCAATTCCCAGGGGCGCCGCTCGCTCATATCCGCCGTGTCATTTTTATTGACTGTGTCATTATCATTTAATACGGTATTGACCGCGCTATTATTTGCGCCGACGCTCATTTTTTCATACAAATCCGGCGCCGCGCTCTCGTTATTGATAGCGGAAATATTAGCGCCGCCAAACAAATCGAGTACGATGTTGTCATTATTATAATCATTATTGATACGGTTATTGCCATATAACGTGCCGCCGTCTTCCGGCTGCCCCTCCCCGCGTATAAAATCCCCCCGCGCCACCTCCGCCTTGCGCAAACCCTCTTTCACCGCGCGGAAGATAAACCCGAACACGCCGCGCTCGTCGTCAAACTTCATCTGCTGCTTTGTCGGGTGGACGTTGACGTCAACCTTGTCGGAATCAACATCAAGAAAGCAAAAAAAAGCCGGCCTGCTTCCATGCCCAAGATACTGCGAAAACGCCTCGCGCACAGCGAACGCCACCGAATCGTTATCAATCCTGCGCAGGTTAACATACAAACTCTGGAAACGCGGTTTTGACTGCATCTTTTCGGGCGTGGAGACATAGGCTAAAACGGACATCCCCTCCCCCTCGCCGGCGCACTCCACGAGCCGCCCCGCGAAATCGTTGCCCGCCACCGAGCATATCCGCTCCCAAAGGCTGCCGACCGGCGGGAAATCAAGCGCTTTCCTCCCGTCTACGGTAACCGTAAAGTGTATCGCCGGAAACGGCACCGCGAGCTGTTCTAGGATTTTTACGATGGCGGTCTGTTCGCCGCGCTGGGTTTTCATGAATTTTTTCCGCGCCGGGACATTAAAAAAAAGGTCGCGCACGGTGATAGTAGTCCCCCGCACCCGCGACGCCGGCGCGATCTCCGAGCGTATGCCGCCGTCGACCGTTATCTCGTAAGCCAGCCCGTCCGAACCGCCGTCGCATGTAATCACGTTCATTCTGCTGACCGCCGAGATGCTGGCGAGCGCCTCGCCGCGAAAGCCCATAGTCGCTATGGAAAACAGGTCGTCCGCCGAGCTTATCTTGCTTGTTGCGTGCGGCAAGACGCTGCGCGAGAGGTCGTCGCGCGACATCCCGCTCCCATTGTCGCTCACCCGCATCATGGAAAACCCCGCCTCCTCGACAACCACGTCAATACGGGACGCGCCGGCGTCGATCGAGTTCTCGACAAGCTCCTTGAGAACGGAAGCCGGCCGTTCAACCACCTCTCCGGCGGCAATCTTCTCCACAACGGAGGGGGGGAGCACTTTTATTTGATTTGGGGCATCTTGCATAGTTAAAAACTTGTGGTGTGTGGTGTGGAGCAATTTAATGCGGAGGGGGGGACTCGAACCCCCACAGGCTTGCACCCACTAGGACCTGAACCTAGCGCGTCTACCAGTTCCACCACCTCCGCAAATATAAACTATGTAGAGTAATATAATATGCGGGTACGGCGAAATGCAAATTTTTTTTACTGAAACCACAAATGTTTTTTATCCGCCGGATAACATGTGTTCAGCAGCAGCCGTAGTGATTTTTTATATCGTCCAAATCTTACACAAAGTCAATGCCAAAATCAAACTTTTCATGCGTAACCTGCCCGCCACACCAAAAAACACAAGAATTACTAGCTTTTTGAGGGCGGCGAAATGTATCTTAGTAAACAACAGCATTTTAGCTGTTGCACGGGTACCTATATAACAAGTGACGGGAAGGGAGTGGTGGTAGCGGGGTGTTAAGGGGGAAAAATCCAATGAAAAAGGTTTTGGTGGCAATGAGCGGTGGGATTGATTCCTCCGTGGCGGCGGCGTTACTGCAAGAGCAGGGATTTGACGTCCGCGGGGCGACTATGGAACTCTCCGCCGCGGTAAATCCAGCCATCAAAGACGCCAAACTCGTCGCCGATGCCCTGTCGATACCGCACTATACCGTAGACGCGGCGGAGATTTTTGAAAATATCGTTATCAAATATTTTATCAACGAATACAGATCGGGGCGAACCCCTAATCCGTGCGTAGTGTGTAATCGCCGTCTAAAATTCGGCTTGTTGATGAGCAAGGCTTTGGAACTCGGATGCGATCATCTCGCCACCGGCCATTACGCAGTTATCGACGACGGGGAGCTCCGGCGCGGGGTTGACGTCAATAAGGATCAATCCTATTTTCTGTATCCAATTTTGCAATCGGCGCCGGCAGCAGACAAGGGGGCATTGATAGACAAAATCATTTTTCCGCTGGGCAGGCTGACCAAGGGCGAGGTGAGAACGTACGCCAAAAAACTAAACCTCCCCGCAGCCGAAAAAAGTGAAAGCCAGGACATCTGCTTCATCCCGTCGGGCAACTATCAGGATTTTTTGAGATCAAGAGGCGTCGGAGGCGGCGATCATACTGCCGGCCATATCATTGGTACCGACGGAAAAATCTTGGGCCGCCACACCGGCATCCACAACTTCACTATCGGCCAGCGGAAGGGGCTCGGCGCGCTTGGCAAACGGATGTACGTCAAACAGATCAACGCCGCCGACAACACCGTCATCGCCGCGGAAGAGCAACTGCTCGAAAGTAGCGACATTACGCTAAGGGACGTAATTTGTTCCAAAAGAGGGCTAAATGTCAACGACCAATATCAGGTACAAATCCGCTACCGCAGCAAACCTGCCGGCGCCAAAATAGTAAGCATCAACGATTCTCAATCACCGAAAACACCGGCACCAACCCCAACCATAAACCTGCGGTTCAGCTCCCCCGTAAAATCCGTAACCCCCGGCCAATCCGCGGTGATTTACGATGGGGATACAGTCATTGCTGGCGGGGTGATAGGGTTTGGAGCATAAGACTGTTTCACTTTGAAATTTTAGTCTTCCAGCGCTCGTGCATCCACACCCACTGATCAGGATATTTGCGGATGTAGCCGCTGATGAAGTCGTTAACTTGCTGTATTGTGGATACCAAGTCCGCCTCAAAGTCCCCCGTGTCGATGCGGTCGATTATCGGACTGATAAATACGTGGTGTTTGTCGTCTTTGAGTCTTGCCGTTACAGAGACGATTATAGGGATGTTGAATTTCATCGCGAACTTTATCGCGCTGCTCGGCGTAAAGGCCGGGCGGCCGAGGAAATCGGCGAAGACGCCCTCGACTTTTGTGTCCTGATCCACAAGAACGCCCATCATCCTACCTTCCCGCAACATGCGCACAATGTTTCTAGGGTTTTCGGACCGGTCGACATACACTATGCCGGGGCCGCTGCGCATCTTCCTTATAATCCCGTCGACCGCGGGATTTTTAAACGCCCGGCCGACAACTACACCGCCGAAATCTTTGCGCACGAAAAAGTGCAGCAACATCTCGAAACAACCCAAATGCGCGGTGACAAGGATCGCGCCCTTGCCGGCAGCTTTGGCGGCTTCCATGCTGTCGAGTGGGTCGTGGGAAACGGTTGTGTCAAATTTCTTGACCCGCATTGTATTAAGGTGGACAGCGTCGAAAAGATTTTTCCCTATCGAACTGAAAACGTTTCTAGCGGTACGGCGGATCTTATCATCGCACCATTTTTCACCGAAAACGAGTTTCAGATTGTTGACGGCGCACTTACGGTTTCTTGATAAAAGGTAGTAGCAAAGCGTACCCATAGCAGAAAACAAGGCAAGGCCGAACTTGCGCGGTAGTAACCGCCCTATGGCGAATCCGGCTTTAACCATCCATCCTAAAATGAGGTGCCGGTAGTGTTTGGGGATTATTTTTTTAACTATACTCATGGCATGGATTTCAACTTAACCCTTCTTAAACCTGACCCCAAACATCCCGTCCATAGCGTGTTGGAACGGGGTGATGCGCAGGCAGTTTTTGCTGTCGACGAACATGGCGGGGACGGCGTCGGGCGGCGCGTCCAATTCGAATTCGGGATGATCGCTTAGAAATCGGGCGACCTGATCCTCGTTCTCTTCCGGCTCCAGCGAACACGTCGAATAGACGATCACTCCCCCGCTGCCAACCATATTTGCCGCGCTGTCGAGCAGTTTTTTTTGCAAATAGGCCGCGTTCTCTATGTCGCTTGCGGTGCGGACAAAACGGCCGTCGGGGTGACGCTGCAAAACGCCCGTCCCGCTGCACGGGGCGTCTACCAGCACCTTGTCAAACAGCCCCCTAAACGGCGGCCGCACGCTGTCGCATATAACCGGATAAATATTCTTAATCCCGAGTTTTTCAATCGTTCCGGCGAGCAACCCAATCTTCCACCGCGACCTGTCGCCCGCGAACACCGCGCCGGGTTCGCCGACAGCTTCTGCCATGAGCGTGGTCTTGCCGCCCGGCGCCGCGCACAGGTCGGCGACGCGGTCGCCGGATGACAAGCCTAAAAGCGCGACCACCCACCCGCTCGACGGCGCCTGCACCGTGCAAAACCCGTCCTGCAATATGCGCAGGCTCTGGGGGTCAAACGATTTTTTCATTTTGTAGTATAGATTGAAATAGCCGCACCCCGGTTCGCAGAGTGTGCGCACGTCGTTATCAAATTGCTGCCGCGAAAAGATGTGCGTCCGGCTGCGGCGCAGGTAAATATCGGGGCGCTCGTTGTTGAACATCAGAATTTTCTTCGTGTTGCCCAAACCATACCTCGCAAGCCACCTCTCCACCATCCATTTCGGGTGGGAAAATTCAACTGACAGGCGTCCGCTGAGATCGGCTTTGGGGTCGGGCAGTACGATGCTGTGCTTGTTTTTGATGACGTTTCTGAGTATCGCGTTGACAAGCCCCGCCGCGGGCGCGGCGCCCCTGTCCTTTTTCGCGAGGTTTACAGACTCATTGACCGCCGCGTGGTCGGGCACCCTGTCCAAAAAGAGTATCTGATACGCGCCGAGCTGCAAAATGCGCCTCACGTTGTCGAGTTTAAGCTCGCGATCGGTCGACAAAAAGCGGTCTATCACGTAATCAAGATAAATTCTGTTCCGCAGAACGCCATAGACAATCTCAAAAATAAAACGCCTGTCGCGCTGCTCTATGCGCTTGCGGGAGAGCACCTTTTCGGCTATGCGGTCGGGATCGCCGGGGCGGTCGTCGAAGTCGGATAATATTTTCAATACAAGCTGCCGCGTATTCATCATTCAAGCGCCGTCCCCTCAGGTATGGTGTGTCCCAAAAGAAACGCGCGCACGTCCATGACGGGGCGCCCTTCGGGTTTTATTTTGGATATTCGCAGAATCGTATCGTTCCCGCATTGCACGTCTATATAATCGCCCCTGGCGTTTAATACCGTGCCGGGGGACGCCCCCAGCGGCGCAGCGTCCGCAATAAAAATTCCCCATTCGACATTGATACGTTTCCCGTTAATGAAAAAATAAGTTCCGGGAAAGGGTTTGAACGCGCGAATTTTATTAAATATTGCCGGCGCCGGTAAATTCCAGTCAATACGCCCCTCCTGGCGCGACAGTTTTGGGGCGCGCGTGGCGCCGGCCGGTTGTTGGACAAGCGTACTGACATTCCCGCCTGCCAGCATATCCAGCGACTCCCGCAAAACATCCGCGCCCAACAGGCTCAGCCGTTCGTAAAGTTCGGGCGTCGTCTCCGTGTCGTTGATTGACACCTTGCTTTGGAGGATAATTTCCCCCGTGTCGACCCCCTCGTCAATCCTGAAAACCGTTACCCCCGTTTCCGCGTCTCCCGCCTCAATAGCCCGGTGTATCGGCGCGGCGCCCCGGTAGCGGGGCAGCATAGACGCGTGGATGTTGACGGTGCCGTGTTTGGGGATTGTGAATACCTCTTTGGGCAGTATCCTGAAAGCAACGACTACAAAAAGGTCGGGGGCGAACGATTTTAGCCGGCTGATGAACTCGTCGTCACGCAGATTTTCCGGCGTTAAAACCGGGCCGACATTTTGAAATTTGGCAAACTCGGCGACAGGCGAGTCAAACAGTTTTAGCCCTCGCCCCTTAGGCCGGGGCGGAGTGGTGACGATAGCGGCCACATCGTGCTGTTCGAGCAGCATTTTGAGCGCTGGCAACCCGAATTCCGCCGATCCCATGAATACAATTTTCACCGTTTGCGCCTCTTTGCTGACTTTTTCTTCAACGACGATTTGCGTTTTTTCCTGCCCTTGCCCCTGCGCCTTTTCGACGTTTTATGCCTCTTAAACGCCCAAACCAATAATATTATCAACCCGATAATTAAAGCAAAAAAAACAATCAGCACCGGCATAACGACCTCGTCAACCATCCGGTCAATTACCTGCCCAGCAACGTTACTGGCGATGTGTCTCATAGCATATACCACTTAATTCCCGCGATAATTTATATCTACCCCGCTGCATTGTCAAGCATCAACAGCAGCGGTACGGGCAGTTTTTACAGGCTTTCAATCTCTTCTACTGGCAGCCCAGTCAGTTTTGAGATTTTTTCCGGCGGCATTCCGTCGGATTTCAGCTCTTTGGCAATGTTTTGGTTTCTCCGCCGCGCTTCGGCGAGGTCTTTGTCCTTCTCTGCAAGATATTTGTCCTTTTCGGCAAGATATTTGTCTTTCTCAGCGATATCCCTATCCTTTTCCAAGAGTTTATCCTGCAATTCCAACACCAAACCGCTGTTGCAAGCCTCGTATCTCAACCAATACGCCTCGTTATCTAATTTTTTGCGCTCTTCGGGGTCGGTACCGATGTAGTGTAAAATGTTTACCATTTTTTT
>JAITFQ010000093.1 GCA_031281225.1 Chitinispirillales bacterium | reverse complement strand
CCGGACTCGGCGAACCCTCCCCAGTCGATATTTTGGGTCAGTTCGTAATGCCCATCGAGCGGATAATCCTCATCCACCCCAATTTTTTGGAGTTCCTCAAACGACGATATCGGCCTAGGGCCCGGCCTCGCCGCCGCCCCAACCGCCACCGCCAAAACCACGGCCCCGCCCCAAAAACAGCGCCGCGCCACCCCAAACAACCTTTTGAATCTCGACATTTACCGCTCCTTTAACCTGAAATGTTGATAACAAGGCAAACAAACGCAATTTGCCCCCTATAATATAATAAATCCTTTTGGCAATCAAAAGTGTTACTTTTATTTTTATTATTTTTGGGGGGATGTCCCAATTTTCTCTCACATGTGCCGATATGGCAGCATATAAAAATACACATTTTAAAAAAAATTTTGATTTTATTATTTTATTTGATTTTGACTTTGACTTTCTCCCCATGAATATAGTATATTAGGAATGACGCGGTATAACTAAAACCAAGAGGCAGATAACTTAATGGTTGAAAAATATTTCATATTTTGGATAGTCCAGGCGTTTATTCTCCTTCTTGGGGTCGCGGTTGGCCATAGTTTTATCCTATTCAGACTGCGCCGCGAGGAGAACCGCAAGCGGGAGCTTGAGCTCACGCTCCTTGAGAGACGGACCGATGTGCTGAGGCAGGGCAGGAGGGTCGCACAGGATTTGGAAGATGCCCTCTACAGGGCTAAGGTGCAGCAGGAGATAGACGATATTATCCGCAAGGACAGGATCTAAATATAAAAGATTTGTGGAGGCGGCAACCTGCCGCCCGCATTCGTGTGACGGAGGAGAAGGTTATGAAGGCGGTTGTCAGGCGGTTTTTGTTGCTGTTTTTGCTGGCGGCGTGGATTTGCTCGGCGGTTTACGCGCAACAGACCATGAGGTTCCGCGGCAGCGACGGTTGGGGGCATGATTCGCAGTATGAGCGGTTGTTCGACAACTTTAATCTCAGAACGATGACCGCCACGGTAGTGCGGGTGGACACGGCGACGCCCGCGAGGAGGACGATGGACATGGGCGTTGCGTTGCGCCTTATCGTAACTCTTGACGCCGGCGGCGAGGAAATTCCAGTCCATCTCGGGCCTTTTTGGTTTGCGGTGCATCAGGATGTCAGCTTTCCGCGGGGTGAGAAAGTGGAGATTAGGGGACATAGGGCGACTCTTGAAGGGAGCGACTTCATCATGCCGGTGGAGATACGCGCCACACGCCACAGAGACGCCGTTTTTCGGTTCAGGGACGACGACGGAAACGCTTTTTGGTATATTCATAGGCCGCCTAACAGACGGTAGGGGCAGGGATTTCAAGCTCGAATTAAAACCAAACCATACGGAAATATTCAAAAAATGGCTGAAAATAAAAACGACGTTTGGCAGCGAGAGGCGGCCGCTATCGCGCGGCAGTTCGTTATGACGCTCAACGGGTCAATGCTCTACGGATGCGGGCACCCCAACACCGCGAAGAACGCCGTCGCGCTGGCCGAGACGCTGAACGGGAGCTTTCAGGGCAGAAAACTGATTACGGTCATCGTGAACAACGGGGCGCTCATGGTCGAGGACTGGCCGCTCGACAGGTCGTTCAATACCGGAAAACTCATCTTGCACTTCGAGAAGCTGGAACTCAATTCGATCAGCTTTGAGCCGGGCGTGGACGCCGACGCCATAATAAGGCTGATAGGGCTGGCCGGAGACGCCAACAATATAGATATATGCAAAGCCGGCCTCGCGGACGCGAAAACCGACCCCATCCCGCGCATAAAAATCAACTACGTGCAGTACGAGAAAGTCACCATCGACGAGGTTATCGTAAGGGACGATTCGCAGGCTCGGCTAAACGCCCAAAGCGGGGGCGCGTCAAACATCACCGCGGGCAACCTGAGCCGCGAGGCCGCCGCGCAGATTGAAGAAGTTTTGACGCTGTCGTCACTGCTCGAAAAACCCAAGATAGTGTCGGCGGTTCTAGCGCAGACCGACACAAGCCGCTTCCCGATAAGCGAACTGCATAGCGCGTTTGGCAAAATCAGGAGCGAGCTCGACGCGTCGGAGGGCCACAACGTAGACGAACTTTTGGAATCGCTCCACAGCCTGCGGAAAGACCTGTACGAGGCGATAGAGGTGCAAAAGGCCACGGGCAGGATGATGCGCTCGGCGGCCGTCATAAACAAGGAACTGAACGATCTGACGAGCAGCGCGATTGTAAAATTGGTGAAGGATGAGTACAAATCCGGCAAAACGCCGCTCAACCGCCTCGCGCACACGATACGCCGCATGCTGCCGAGCAACGCGGAGCTGATGCAGATACTCCCGCCGCTCAAAGATATGCTCATCGCGGAGGGGATGGCGCTTGGCGACTATCTTGAATTAGTCAAGACGCTGGGTTTGAAGATGGAAAGCGAGACCCTCTCCGACTCCCTGAAAGAGGCCGCCGAGTCGATGGGAGCGTCTGTTTCCGATTTAGTGTCGGCGATACAGTCCAAGCCGGAGGAGGCCGCCCGCCTGATATTGCTCGCTTCCGAGATTCGCCAGGGGGTGGGCGAGGACGCGTCGCGGCTCCCCGAGGTGCTGACCGGCTATATAGAGGAGGTCTGCTCCAAGATGGCCGTGGAGACCTGCGGCGCCGGCGGCCACGGCAGCGGCACCCTCAAAAAGGTTTTGGCGCAGCTCGAATCGCAAATGTTCACCCAGCTCGCGGGCCAGGGCGTTTCGCAGGATGTCATGCAGAGTGTCAAACGGCTCCTTTCCGAGCGGTTCAGCGACACCTACGCCGGCGCGAACAGCGATTTAGCGTCAAGTTCCCCGAAACGCGCGGCCTCCGCGGGCGGTTCCGGCAAGGCGAAAATGCCGCCGGAAGCCCTCAGCGCAAACAGCCTGCTGTTTCTGATAAACAAGGAGATTAAGCGCAACCTGCGCTACAAGACGCAGTTCGCGACCATAACGGTATCCATGGAAGAGATACTCTATGCCGACGGCTCGCGCCCGCTCAAACCCGAAGACACCGCGGAAATTCTGCCGCAGTTCTTCACGCAGGTGGAAGCCCTGCTGCGCGACGTAGACCTGATAGGGGCGCTCAGCGCCGAAAACAACGCGGAACTCTTCATCCTCCTGCCGATGACGGGGGAGGAAGGGGCGGTAATCGTGAAAGAGAGAATAATCAAAAAATTGGGCGGGTGCGCGTTCACCGCCGGAAACTGCCGGGTAGGCGTAACCGCAAAAGTTTCGGTAACTCTGCCCGGCGAAAACACGGTTGACCTGAAGTCGTATCTAGCGCAGGTGCGGAGGAATCACAAATGAACGAATTTGCCGGCATGATAGCGGATACAGTAAACATTCCCGATGTGCACACGGTGCTCGTCGTCGACGACGACGAGTCTATCTGCGAGCTCCTGAAAACGGCTCTCGCGCCGCATTACAGCGTGACAACCTGCATAAACGGCGAAGCGGCCATGGCGTTTATCGGGGAAAATAGCTACGACCTGATAATCACCGACCTCGTGCTTCCCGATGTGTCCGGCATAGACGTGCTCGCGTACGCCAAGAGCCGCGACGAGTTCGCCGAGGTGCTCATGATTACCGGCAACGCGACGATAAACTCCGCCGCCGAGGCGATAAACCACGGCGTGGGTTCCTACATGCTAAAACCGTTTTCCATCCCCACGTTGCTTGGGCGTGTGGAAAAAATGGTAGCGACGCGGATGTTCCACCTGAAAAGCTTGCAGCTCATGAAGCGTTCCGACCTCATCCACCCGACTATAAAGGCGTACATAGACGACATCACCACCCTCTACCATTTTACGCGCAAGCTGATGCTGACGCTTGAAATTTCCGAGGTAATGCGGATAATTTTGGAGGAGGCCAACCAAAAAACCGGCGCCGATTTCTGCTCGCTCGAGGTCGCGTATCTTGAATACAGGGAAATTTACACTATGCCGATTACAGGCGAAATCAGCAAGGAGCGGCTCGACAGGATTTTTTCCGAACACTGGGGCGCCGCGTTCCCGTGCACCGTTAAGGAGAGTTTCCAAAACGGCGATATCCCGCTCTACATATACAAGGGGCGGCAGGGGGAATTCGACGCCGCCAACGAATACACATGCCTGAACCTGCCGCTTATAGTGACGGGAAAAACAATCGGCAGCCTGACCGTATGGGTGGCGGCCGGCAAGGAGATCGACCACAGGCTGGATCAATACCTGCACATCCTCACCTCGATAACCTCGCCCGTCATAGAGCACGTATACTCCGACCTGCTGGCGCGCTTTCAGGCAAGGACCGACAGCCTGACCGGCATTGCGAACCACCGCCATTTCTACGAAGCTCTCGAAAGGGAGATCGCGAGGGCCAACCGCAAGCAAAGCACGTTCGCGCTTGTATTGGCCGATATAGATAATTTCAAGACGATAAACGACACTTACGGCCATCAGGTAGGCGACGCCGTGATAATAGAATTGACCAAACGCCTGAACGCCAACATCCGCTCCGGCGACGTCGTGGCCAGATACGGCGGCGAGGAGTTCGGCGTGATACTCCCCGAATCGGACCTCGAAGGGGCGGTCGTGCTGGCAAACAGGGTGTGCGAGTCGATAGCCGAAACCCCCTTCGTAAGCGCGAAGTACAAAATATCGTACACCGCGAGTTTTGGCCTCGCCATGTACAACGGCGCCGACCCGGTCGACAAGGACGACCTGATATCGAGAGCGGACAAGGCGTTGTACCAATCGAAAAACGCAGGAAAAAACCGAGTCACGGTAGCCAAATAACCCATGGGCGAACAAAATATCCCCCGCGTAACGATAGCCACCGGCGACGACAGTTTTGCGATGGAACTGTCGATGAACGGCTACCTTGATTCGATACGGGCGAAACACGGCCAGTGTTCCGTCGAACACTTCGATTCCGCGAGCGAAAACATCGGCGCGTTCCTCGCGCGGGCGATGACCGCGTCGCTATTTCAGGACATACGGGCCTGCTGCATACTCCACGCGCAGTCGCTCACGGAAAAAGAACTCGCCGAGATCGACAAGGCGCTGGATTACGAAATTCCCGACGTCTACATATTCATATCAGCCGAGATTGACAAAAAAGCCGCGTCCGAAACGAAAAGCGCAAAACTCGACAAAACCCTGCAACTGAAAAAACGCTCAGCCGACAGCTCAATAGCGATATACAGTTTTACAAAACCGCGCGATTACGAACTCGCCGGATGGATAATGGAGCGCGTCCCCGAACTTTTCAAGAGGCAGATAGGAAAACCCGAAGCCGAATTTTTAGCGGAAACCGTCGAGTACGACCTCATCTACTCCGAGCTGCACAAGATAGACATGGCCCTGCCGCCCGGCGCGCGTATCGACAGAAAAATTATCCAGGAAATAGTTGGCGTCACGAGGACGATGACCGTCTACGAACTTGCCGCCGCTCTGGGCAAAAAAGACCTGGTAACCGCGCTCAATGTTCTCGATTCCCTCTTTGTAAACAATTTTCACGCGCCGCTGCTCGCCTCCGCCGTCTTCAAGCATTTCTGGTCGCTCCTGAAAATAAAAAAATATTTGGAAAAAAAACCCGACATTCTCAGGCAATACAACTCAAAAGGCTACGGCAAAGACTCCCCCCAGTCGAAAGCCGCTTTCGAGATCGGCCTTGCCGCCGGCCTGCTCGCCGAAAAAGACAGATCGGGCAACAAAGCGTTCCCCGTCGTCATAAAATCAGGCGTCGTCGCCCAAGCCCAAACATTCACCGCGTCTTCCCTCAAACGCATACTAAAATCTTTGCAACAGTTTGACGTAGGCGTCAAAACCGGCATAGCCGAATCCGATTTGTGCAGCTTGCAGATGCTTTGCTACGGTATAGCGCGGGCAGGGTGATTGGCGGGTTTAACGGATTTGCGCTGATTGCGCGGCATGAAGTATAATAGAGCGCGTAAGGCCGAGTCATTTTCTACACACCGCTAAAAGTGACAAACCCGGTAAATAAATACGTAACTTGGCAAGGGCGGCGCAGACGCGAAAATCAATGTTCAGGATAGCGCGGACTATACGCGTTATTACGTGCTTTTCACCAAAACGCCACTCGCCGATACTCGTCTGTTTTTCTACCGGTTTCTCTTTTGTTAACAACAAACTTGCCCACCGCGCGAAAAATAAACCGGAGTAAAAGTAATGGCATTTCTCCACATGTAAACCACAGGAACGCAGTAATACGAGCAACTGTTTTCTGCCGTATCTGCGCCGATGTTTTAAGAATACATCGTGGTTGGAAAACAAGGATTGAAACGCTGGTACGGTAATTAACATATAGTCTCCGTTTGATATATTTTTAGTTATCCTGCACAGGAATAAAGTATCATCATTAACATGCTCTAGACCATCCATCATTACCATGCGCGGCCCGCCGGGCGCCCCCCCCCCCCCGCCCCACCACCCCCACACCGAGGCGCGCCAGCGCCCTGGGGACGTAGCACTCCTGACGTTGTTTTTTG
>JAITFQ010000153.1 GCA_031281225.1 Chitinispirillales bacterium | reverse complement strand
AGCTCGCCGAGACAACGATGAACCCGGAAACGAGGACGCTGTTGCAGGTGAAGCTCGAGGACACAATCGAGGCGGACAGGATTTTTACGGTACTTATGGGCGAAGAGGTTGAACCGCGGCGCAGATTCATAGAAGAGAACGCGGTGAAGGTGAATTTTTTGGATGTTTAGCGTTTAGTATGCTCGTTACATTTTGAAACCGAAAAAGGTGGTTTTTAATAATAAAACATTATTGAAAGTCGGTCACCATGACATTTTGAGTAAGTTTTAAGGAATGGAAAGCAAGTTTTTTTTTATTTTTTTACAACTGCCGTATCTGGCTTCCGGTCAGTCCGGTTACCTTTGCGATGGTTACGGCGTCCATCCCCTCGTTTTTCATGGCCTTGGCCGCTTGCAAAAGGGCTTCAGTTCGACCTTCCGCTAGACCTTCCGCCCGACCCTCCGCTACGCCGTCTTGCCTTGCCGTATAAATCGCGCTGTAATAGCTCGATCGGTGTTCCCAATATTTTTCGTATGCTTTCCGTTCGTCACGCGACATGTTCAGCAGGTCTAATTTCAACTTGACCTCTTCCATCCCATCCGCAACGAAATCGGCGCGGACTGCAGAATTTTTCAGAACGTAGACCCACTCGTCAAACCGATTGCGCAACTTCTCGTCGAACGTGTTCGGCAGGATAAGGTAGTATTCGGGGTGGATGTAGGCTTTAGGGCCTTTGCCCGCCCCCACATTGCGTGCCTGAGCGAATGGGATCGTTTCCTCCGCGAAATTGACCCCCCTGAACCCGTCGAACCTGCCATTAAACAGGTATTCGCGTGTAGCGCCGAGATCGTAGTAGGCGATGTTTACAGAGTAAACTTTTTTGACGTCGTACAGTTTCGCCCCTACCGGCACCTGCTCAATAATGGCTTTGGCGACGCCGTAGAGCACTCGGCTGAAAAAATCTTCCTCGTCGTAAAACTGTATCTCGAATACCGCGATTTCGCAGTCGTCGATTTGCGCTTTCAGGTCTGTACGGTTGGTCTTTTCATCCTTATCGACCTTGTTACTCTCGCTTTCGAGTATTGCCTGCACCACGACCTTCCGCCCGAGAAGTTCGCTCAAAAAGCCGTTGAGAATGGCAAAATCAGCCTTGTCGCGCAACAAATACTTTATTGCGTAATCGAAAGATACAATCGTGCGCTCCTCCACCTCTGTGGGTTTGCGGGGACGCTTTACGGGCGATTTTGTGGGGGATTTCGGCTTCATATTAATTAATATAATCAAAAAGCAGGGCAAATGCAAAATTTTAATTAATGACGGCAACTTGTCGCGCGAATGGGAAAAGATAAAATTTTATCAACTAAGCGGTTGCTTGATATTAATATTATATTTATCTATGATAAGGGCCGCCTTGCGGGGGATGATCCCATAGAAACGACCGAAAGTTTGGCGGGAAGAATGGTGGATGATATCCTGCGGTTATAACTAAAAACGCATTATGAAATGAAAAATTTTATACGGAGATACGCAAACATGGAAAAACGTAAACTCGGCAACAGCGACCTCCATATCACCCGCGTAGGCCTCGGCGCGTGGGCAATTGGCGGGGCTTGGCGGTGGGGGTGGGGGCATCAGGAGGATAAAGACTCTATCGCCGCGATCCGCAGGGCGGTTGAACTTGGCGTGAACTGGATCGATACCGCCGCTGTCTACGGTCTTGGCCATAGCGAAGAGGTTGTCGGCGCGGCTATCAAGGATATGCCGGCTAACGACAGGCCGTACGTCTTTACAAAATGCGGGCTTTGCTGGGACGACAGGGATAACGAGTCGCGAGAAGCGTACAGTTGCCTGAAAGCGCCGAGCGTCCGTAAGGAAGCCGAAAACAGTTTGAAACGCCTCGGGACCGACGCGATTGACCTGTACCAGATACACTGGCCGAATCCGAATGGCGATATTGAAGAGGCGTGGACGGAGATGGCAAAGTTGAAAGAAGAGGGAAAAGTCCGCTGGATCGGCGTGTCCAATCACACGGTAAAGCAGATGGAGCGTTTGACAAAAATTGCGCCGGTTACGTCATTACAGCCGCCCTACAACTTCATCAACCGCACAATCGAAACCGACATCCTCCCGTACTGCCAAAAAAACGGTATTGGGACAATCGTATACTCGCCGATGGCCTCCGGGTTATTGACGGGCAAGATGACTCCCGAAAGGATCGCATCCTTGCCGGACGACGACTGGCGCAAGCAGGACTATAATTACACCGAGCCGCAGCTCAGCCGTAATCTTAAAATTGTTGACGCTATGAGGTCAATCGCCGAGAAACGGGGCGTCCCCGCCGCGCAGGTAGCGATCGCCTGGGTGCTGAAAAATCCGGCGGTTACGGCCGCCATCGTGGGTATGCGCCGTCCGTCCCAGGCGGAAGAGACTGTGGGCGCGGCAGGGTTTGCGCTGAGCGACGATGAAGTGGAATCGTTAAACCAAGTCCAAAACGCCTAACCGATATACGCGCTTGAAGCGTGGCGGCTGCCGTAGGCGATGTTGTGCCTCGGCGGGTTGTACATGTTTTCCGCGCTTGCCGGCAGGGCGAACAGATTTTGGGCCAGTTCTTTTTTTACGAAAAAGGCGTTGACGCCGTTTAAGTTTGTCCCTACAAGCTGATAGCCCAGTTTGCCGCCCAAAATTTCAAATGATTTCAAACTGGCCCCAAAGCAGTCGCTTCCCCCTTTAAGAATGCCGTAATTCCGAACGTAATCCGCGTTATATGGCATCACCCACTCGTAGGTTGGGGGGAATTTCGAGTTGTATTCGACGATTACGACCCTTGGGGAGATACATTTTATCGCGTTCCAGATATGGTAGTCGTTTCCGTCTATATCGATGCTCAAAAGGTCTATGCCGCCGCCCGCGTCACCTTTCCAGCCGGCTATTATCCCGTTTATGCTTTCCGCGGTGATAAAGGCGTTGACCGCTGTGAGCCGCTTTTGTTCTATCGGTTTTCGGAACAGTTTCTGTATCGTTTTGCAGTGCTTTTTGCTGCCCTCTATCCACAGGCCGCTCCAGCCTTTATGCAACAGGAAATGACCGTTGCTCTCTAAGCCGTTTTCGACGCCGAACTCGACAAATCTTTTATCGGTGACGCCGATTCTGTTAAAAATCTCCTCTATAATCCCATCTTCGTCGTTTTGAGAGAAAACCTTGTAGCCGAACCGCTCCAAACGCACAGGCTCCCCTAAACGGTTTTGCATCTCCATTTCGTCGTTGTTCCAGGCGCGTTCCGCTGTGTTCAGGAACCGTCTTGTTCTCAGAAGAATTTTTTTCACTGAAATCACGTCAGGCCTCCCGCGGGTTTTTGCCGGGAGGGGCGGATTTTCGGAATTGCGTTAGTACGGGGGGGGGGGGGGGGGGG
>JAITFQ010000139.1 GCA_031281225.1 Chitinispirillales bacterium | reverse complement strand
CCCGCTTCCCCCCTGCGCAACGCCACTATGCGCGGGTTGAAGCCTGTGCTGAAAGTGAACTCGTGGGCTTCGGATTCAGCTTCTTCGCTCACTAAAAACAGCGGCACCTGTTTGATGTTTTTGCGATATAAAAGCTGTTCGAGTTCACGGGTGCGGAGTTGCCCGATGTCGTTTCTTCGGCCCTGGGCGATTATCCACGCGTTGTTGTCCCTATGTATGATAACGTTGATTGTCGCTCCGGCCCTGTTGAATTCTACAACTTCAGTTTTAGCCTGCATTGACGAGTATAGTGCGGTCACGGCAAGTATCAGGGCGGCGGCACCGCCGGCTCGCAGGGCATAGGGAGCGCACAGGTCTTTGCGTACGCCGCAGAGGCCGGCCATAAATATGGACATAACAAAAAGCTGTAACGCGGTGACGTTGGGGACGACGACTTCGCTCATTGTGAAATGTTCGCAAAATTTGGCTAAATATATCTGCAATTCCAAAATTTTCTCGGCGCCACGTATCGCCAGCCCGGACAGAAAGCCAATCGGCGACAGGATGAGGCCGGCGAAGAAGAGCCACATGGCCGCCGACATCAGCGGGATGGCTATCACGTTAAAAAGTATCCCGTACAGGGACAGTGCCCCAAAATGGTAGAGCAGCGTCGGCGCGGTGGCGGCGGCGGCGGTGACCGACAGCCAAAAGGGGGAGAGAGCCCTGCCAGCAAGGAATTGCGCCGGCTTGTTGCGGATTTTTGAGCTCAGAGCACAGGTCAGCGCGTTGAAAACGGGCTGCATGAGGACGATTCCGGCGGTGGCCGTGAAAGAGAGCTGGAAGCCCGGCGCGAAGAGGCTGTGCGGTGAGATGCACAGCCAGAAGAATCCAGCAATCCCGAGCGAATGCACGGCATGGTTCTTGCGCTGGAGCATCATTGAGACACAGAAAAACGTGAGCATCACCGTCGCCCTGAATAGCGAAGGAATGAAGCCGATGAAAAACAGATAGCACCAGAGGGCGGCAAGCGAGATGAGCGTCCGGTATTTTGGCGGGATGGCGCAGAACCCGAGCATGATGTAAATCGCGGAGTACAGGAGCGCGGCGTGGAACCCCGATATCGCCAGCAGATGGAATATGCCGGACTTGCGGAATAAGACGCAGAGCGGTTGCGTGAGGTGCTCCCGTTCGTTAAGGAACGCGGCGTGGAAGATCGCGCGGGCGTCGGCGTTGTTTGCTTTGCCTATGACATTGTGAGCGCGGATTCTCAGGGCGTGGGAGATTTTGTCGGTCAGCGGGCCGGTTTTTGTTAACGGCAGCGCCGAAGTATCACCGGCGCCCCCTGAAATTATCCGGCTAACGGTAAAATTTCCGTGTATGCCGCTGACCGCAAAATGCTCCCGCTGGTCGAAGCCGAAAGGGCCGGCGGCGGGGCGGGGGGCGGCGTACCTGCCTTGCACGGTGATCATCCCGTAGGGCGGGACGGGGCCGCGCGATGTGATTTGCAGGGTTTTGTTTTTCAGCAGCCGCCCGATTTCCGCACCCTCCGCGCTCATGACTTTTCCCCTGAATCTGTAACTCGAAAACGCTTCCGCGACGGGGCTTGATATCCTCACCGTCAACGTGAACAACTGCGTATGTTCGCCGGCGGCCTCCATTTCGCGATAAAAACTCCTCAGTTTCAGCTCGCTCCCGGCAAACAGGGTAACCCCGCAAATCACAAAAAACACGGTTTTCAACCGCCTGCGCCTGTATAAAATCCCCGCCGCGGCAGAAAAAATCATTGTCAAAAAAAGCAATTTAATGTACAACGATGATTCTAGAGCAAAACCCTGAAAACGCGCGAAGAACAGCTTTGCGGCGCATATCCCGGCAGAGACGCCACCAAACGCCACGAACCCGGGGAGGCGCGCCCAATAAAAAATGCCGGAAAATGTTTTGACAACATTCATCAGTTTCATATAGAGAATAGTTATGTTTGAGTTACGCAAAAGATACAGGCAGAGAGACATATAAATTGGCCTGAAAAAATAATATAATATTTTTACACAATAAAAGTACATTCTTTGTTTGAAATAATATATATTTGTTATTGGTGTTCCGTTACTTTAGAACCGGAGATGGCAATTTGCAGGAACGTAAGAATTACACAATATTGCTTGTTGACGACGATCCGCTGATTAGGGGCATGATTTCCAGGTTTCTTTCGATGGACGAAAGGTACGAAATCATGGTCGCCGAATCGGGCGATGAAGCCCTTGCGATTATGGAGCAGACGAAGGTTGACCTGATTCTGTCCGATATCCACATGCCAGGCATAAAGGGTTTTGACCTGCTCAAACTCGTGAAGCAGCACTATCCGGAGACCAAAAGGGTGCTCATTACCGCCTACAACGTGGAAGACTACCTCGACCTCGCAATGAATTACGATATTGGCAATATATTCGTGAAATCTGCCCCGTTCAACTTCTCCGAACTCGACATTATTCTCAACAACCTGCTCTCGAACAATATTTTCGGCCTTGAACGGCACTTCGCTAAAGACGCCAACATCCGCCGCTTTTCGGTGTACCGCCCCGACAACCTCGCCGCCGACGCGCAGGAGATAGTGGAACTGGTGGACGACACTGACAGAGGGAAAAAACTGGAGCTCGTGGTGGTGGAATTGCTCACGAACGCGATGTTCTATGGCGTACGCAACGAAGACCCCGAAAACAGGCAATTTTGGAATTTTGACTTCGAACTAACCGAAGACACCGCTATAGAAGTGGCTGTCGCGAGCGATATTGAAAAATACGCGATATCGGTTAAAGACAGGGGCGGTCGCCTGAAAAAGCAAGAGGTGCTGTACTGGCTCAACCGTCAAATCGCTCAGGATGAGAGCGGCATGCCTTTGGGCCTGTTTGATACGCACGGCCGCGGCCTGTTTATCGCGCGCAGGTATATTGATAGACTAATAGTTAATATCGACAGAGACCGGCAGACGGAAGTGATCGTTATAAATTATCTGAATCAGGATTATTCCGGCTCAAAACCGATATTTATTAACGAGTTATAGTCCGGCAATCCCACGGTGATTGTACATAAGCGGCCTGTGTGCGGGTGAGTGAATGTCAGGGATTCACAATGAAGAGCGTGGCGGGGGGCGGCACTCATTGATTGGCGCCTCCGGGCAAGATACTCGCCGGCGCTCAAACCATACAGCCTATCCCCTACGATCGGAAAGCCAACCGACGCAAGATGTACGCGGATTTGGTGCGTGCGCCCGGTAAGCGGTCTTACCGTAAGCAACGAAAAACCATCTCCCAACCGACACGCGTTTTCTATTATTGTAGACGCCGCTTTTCCGGCATCATCCCCGTCCGTACTAACCGCGCTAACAGTGCCAACCTTGAACTTATACGATATCCCGCTCCCCTTATCGGCAGCTATCGGCGCATCAATCGTAAGCGGCGTTTTAAAATTCGGGTGCCCCGCGACAACCGCCTTGTAAATCCTCACAACCTGCCCGCTATCAAAAAGTTTCCCAAAAACCGCCTTCTGCTCCGCGTCCTTCGCGAACAGCACCGCCCCCGAAGTATCCCTGTCGAGTCTGTGTATCGGGTGGCATTTGGGGTATGGCGGAATGTTGACGTGGCGCAATTGATAAACTAAATTGTTACAAAACGATTTCCCGGCGCGGTGGACCAGCAAATTACCCGGCTTGTTGACACAAAAAACCCACTCGTCCTCATATATTATAGAGTACGACAAATCAGCCTCCGGCTCTTCAAACCTGCCGGGGTTGTAGGATACAATATCGCCCGCCTCGACTTTGTCCGGCCCATTGCAACATTCCCCGTTAACAAATACGCGCCCTTCGTCAACGATACTTATCCATTCATCTATACTGTGGTACGTAAATCTTCGCGACAGATATTCGGTGACTGCGGTAGGGGTGCGTACGTTGGATGGGACGGTGGATGAGAATATCATGTTGGAAATGGATTTTTTTTGTCGCTGTTAATTAGACAACCATCAAGGCGGGGTCTCGTAGCGCGAAACCCCGTCTCAATCACATCATCACAAATAGCTATTTTTTCTTTGCCGCCTTTTTCTTTGCAGGGGCCGCCTTTTTAGCTGATGCCGGCGCTGTTCCCAAAATAGCGTCTTTCGCCGCTTTCGCGACCTTGAACTTCACCGCCTTTTTCGCGGGAATCTTGATAGGCTCGCCGGTGGCGGGATTCCTGCCGGTTCTCGCTTTGCGCTGCACAAGTTCTAGCTTGCCCAGCCCGGGGATTACGAAACCGTTTTTGGCTTCCTTGTACGCCAACGCCGCGAGGTTGTCAAGGAAAGCCTTGACCTGCTTCTTGGGAAGCTCTTCGATTTCTGAAAGCTTCTGAATCACCTGAGTTTGGGTTAGACCCTTAGTTGCCATGATGGCTCCTTTTTGAAACGGTTGTTAAAGTGTTAATGTATTAGGTACTGCATTCTTCCAGTAACAAATATAATATATTCCATAACAAAATCAAATATTATTATTTAGCCGCGTTTAATTTTTCGTTCGCCGCATCGAGCAATCTGTAAACCTCCCCAATCTTGTCAAACGACCTGTGTACCCACGCGCTCCCCCAAAAGAAGTTGCAACTCGTTTCCGCCGTGAGCAAAGCGTCGTACGCGTCAAATACCATCTGCTTAATTCCTTCGGGATCGTTTGTCCCTTCGCTGTACTTGTCAAAATTTTTCTTCGTCTTGTGGTAGTACGCGCTCGCGCTGCGCAGTTCGTCAAAACCTTTCTTTTGCAACAATCCGCCCGTCCACTGCAAAAAGTCCCCGCCCCAGTGATCGCCAGTGTTCCACGCGCCGCGGTGTACCTCCACCTCCTCCTCCGGCGGGTGTTTGTCTAGATACTCGTTTATGTGCGTAGGGATAAAGCCCAAAGTCCCTGCCCTGTATCTGTTGAGCAGCTCGTGATAAAAGCAACCCCAAAAATTCGCCCTGATATCGACGCTCCTGAACCATCCGCCGTTCTCGCCGTCCGTCCACGTTGTGACAAGCGCGGGGAATTCGCACCACTTTGTCCGCTCGTAAACCTCGTGCTGGAACCATCCTGGGTCGAGCCCCGATTCTTGCGCGTCGGAGAGCTCCCTGTCACGCGGGATGACCACGATCTCCGCGCCGTCGTAGCGTGCGATGTACGGCCTGTACCGCTGCTCCTCCCAGCGCATCTCGCGCTTGGGCTTGATATACCAGCAATCGACCAGTACGTATCTATACCCGTGCCGTTTCAGCATCGGGATCATCTCCATGCAAAACCCCATCTCCGGCGGCCAAAACCCATGGAACGTGTCCCGCCCAAGCATGTGCCGCCCTATCCCCTGCCACCACTCGGTCTGGGCGTCCCAGTCCTCCTCGGGGATGAGAGGGTAAACCGGGTGATACAGCCCGCTCCCCACAAACTCAACCGGCGACCGTCTGAACCGCTCCATGAAGTCAGCGATGGGCGCTACACGCTGAAACGTCTCCTGAATCCCCGGATTCTCAAGCTGCTTGAGAAGCGTCCCCGATACGCTGAGGTGCAACCGCGCGATATCCTCATAACCCTCGAGCATACGGGTTATGCGGTCGTAGCACCACAGTATCTGCTTCACTTCCCACCGCTCGGCGGACGAATTGAACATCTCCAAAAGATTGCCGAGCGGCTGGTGAAGATGCAGCCCCAAAGCATGATAGACCTGTCCCATCCGCTAACCTCCTTTTGTCCTTAATTAGCTGACGGTGAAACGAATAATGTAAATATACATAATACTACCGGTAAACGGGTATGTTTTTTTTATTTTGCGAATTGAGAGCTCTTGATTTGAAAGCGATGTACGGCACGACATTTCTTGTCCTCGTGTAAATTACGTTATCTATAATCAAGGTATTGCCTGAAACAATGTATGGCTGCGTCATCGGCTGGTCGGGTACGCCGTTGAAATAATAGGTCAGGGTTAACAGATTCCCGCTTACAAACCACGTGCCGCCCCCAAGGGAAACCCAGTAACCGTCTTCGTCGTCAATATGTAAAAAACGCCGGTCTTTCAGAAAAATATAACCGTCACGCTCGCCAATCGGCCAACTGTCTACCCACGCCTCCCCATCAGGAAGAATAAGCCCCGTATCGCCCGGATCAACAACATCAATACACCCAGCCACCCAAATCAACGCAAAAAAAATCGCCACCGCAGGCATAAGGCGCCGCCCGCCAACCCCACGGCTGCCGCCGATGGTTGTCAATACGCTAACGCCGTCTTGGGAGTCCAAATATTTTGTCATAAACCCTTACCCAATGGGCGCGGCGGCCCTGCGCCTGCGCGATATTCCATAATAAGCCAAAATCGCCGCGGTAATTAACGTAAATATGGACGATACCCACAGCGAACCGTCCAAATAGAGCGACCTCGGTTCCATCGTAACTTCATAATTCCCCGCTTTTAGCGGAACCGCGATCCAGGCCATGTCGGAGCGGTAGTATTTAACCGGCGCCCCGTCGATTTTTATGCGCCAGCCGGGATAATACACTTCCGACAGCCTCAAAAATCCATCCGCCGGCATCGTGACCGCCGCAACCCTCACGTTGGGCGTGTATTTTTTCCACTCGGCCCTGAACCGGCTGGCGGCATCGGGCTGGCGGCTGGCAGCCGCCCCTGCGGTAAACGGCAATTCGGGTTCTTCCAAAAGCGCTACCGTCGTTCTATAATCATAACCCCTTGTTCTCAACGCGTCGATAAGGCGCTCCTCCGGTATCACCACAAAATCTGCCGCGTAGGAGAGTCGCCCTAAATTTGTGCGGTTTTCTATCTTGCTAATCCCGCCGGTTTCCGTACCCATGAGTATGTATGCGACGTTTGCCAAATCGAGAAACGGTTTGTTGCCCGCTATTTTCGCCATACTAAGACGCATCTGCCCGCCAGGCGATATCTCCGCGATGTCCAACAAGTAATTTAAATCGCGCTGATCCCCCCTGAACGCCCTGTAACAATTCAACTCATTATCGTGGTATCCGGTCACGCTTTCGAGGCCGTATACCCCTTCCTGATTCTGCATGGGGAAAGTGCCCGACAGGGGGAAAACCCGAAACGGCGTTCCGGCAAACTCGCGCCTGAGTTCCACGAGCGTCGGTTCGTTTTGGAAAAAATATCTTGCGGGCGAATCTACTTTGATAAATTGATTGTTCACCTTAATCATGTCTACGGTGCTCATGGCGATTAAAGCATAAACAAGGGTAGCCGCCTTGAGCTTGCCCTTTACGACCGCTAAAAGCATCCCAAGCGTTACAACGCTCATCAGCCACCAAAACCACAGGTTGGGAACAAATTTTTGCTTGAAATTTATCTCAAAAACCTGCGGCGCGTTCCCCCCGCCCATCATTGAGGCGGCAAAACCGGTTACGAAAGATTCAACCGAAAAAGCCAAAGTAATCAGGGTAACGCTCCCAAGCGCGGCCATCAGGCCGGCTGCCCACTTACGCTGCTGCTCTCCCTGAATCTCGAACCGCTTGGCCAACAAATCCTTGATGAAAAAGAACGCCATAAGCGCCGTGCTGAACGTGAACCAAAACATTATCATGCTCGGAGCGCGGAACCTCTTAATGCCGGGGACAAGATGATACGCCGCGGTGAAGAACGGCGTATTCGCGCCCATCGCGAAAAGCACCGCCAAAACCGCAATCGACGCCCAAAAGATACGCCATAAACTTTTAGGTTTACTCGCAAGAGCCAAAAACGTAAGCAAAAACGGCACGGCCCCGGCGTATTCGGTGTTCAGCTTGAAAAAATTCGGGCCCCAGTAATACTCCAAAGCGTTGCCGAACTCGTGCACCCAAAGCGAGAAAAACTCCGCCCAGTTCATCGACCACGACGCGGCAAACTCAAACCCCCTGTCGATGCCTCTGACGGAAAAAGCCTCCCTGACATACATATACGACGGAAACAACACCATAAACGACATGCCCAAGCCCAAAAAAACCGCCACCCAGAAAAATACAACTTTCGAGACAACCCGCTTTTTTTCCGCCTTGTCAAGCACCGCCGTAACTAGATCGGTCACCCAATAGAGAAACAGCCCCATAAGCACAAAATAGGCCATTTGGGTATGCGGGGTAAGAATCATCATGCCGATACCCAGCGCCAAAAAGCAAGCGTTGAGCAGCGTCGGCAAACCAAGCAGCGACCGCAAACGCCAAACCACAAACGGCAACCACGCTATCACGCACATTTTCCCATCGTGCCCCGGATTTACGTGGCTCACGAATTGCGGGCTCAGCATATAAAAAAGCGAACCGGCAAAAGCTGCAAGGCGGGAAGCCGAAAACGACTTGCGCAGCATGAAAAAGAAAAACACACCGGCCAGAAAAACGTGAAACACCATAACAAAGCCGAACAAACGGTACGCCGGCATAAACGGCCGCATAAGCAGGGTAACGGGATAAAGCGCGTCGCTGAACTTGGCGTCAATCGACGGCATACCGCCCAAACGGGAGCTAAACCAGGTGGGTATCTGCCCATGATTAAAAAGCCCGTCGGTCATCGTCTGAGCCATGTCAATACCCGTAAGCTGGTCGGAAGAAACCATCAAGTTGTCGGAAAATATAAACGACGAAAAAATGACCGTGGTGACGGCAAAAAATATTCCGACGTAAATCAAATCCGGGTTCTTGAAATTAAAATTTTTTTTAGGCGCCGCAACGCCGGCGGCCTTTTTGTCTCTCTCCGACATAATCATCCTTTTTTAGATTTTCTAAGATGCGCGAAACACACCGTATACACGCAACCAAAAATACATATTGACACATCCCTAATCCAAATCGCCGCCCAATACAATATTATCAATCAGCCGTGTACCAGTCTCAACCGTGCGGCAAGCCGCCGCTATCAGGACGGGGCGGTTTATTACGTCAAGCGGTTTTAGTTGAGTTGTATCAACGACTTCGACGTATTCCAGTTTCAGTAACCGGCTTCTATTGAATATTGATACGACGCAGTTTTTTATCGATTGCCCGGCACGCTCCCCGCCCTCATAAAGTTCCCGCGCTTCCGTCAACCCCTTGTAAATCAAAGGGGCGTCAGCACGCTCCCCCGCCGACAGGTAAGCGTTGCGCGAACTCATAGCAAGCCCGTCTTCCTCCCGCAGCGTAGGCGCGGCGATGATGCGCACCGGCAGGTTCAAATCCTCAACCATCCGCTTTATGACGATAACCTGCTGAGCGTCTTTGGAACCGAAGACGGCGGTATCGGGGATAACGATGTTGAAAAGTTTGAGAACAACCGTCGCCACCCCCCTGAAATGCCCGGGCCGGCTCGCGCCGCAGAGAGCGCCGGTTATGTTTTCCACATTTACATACGTGTTGTAGTTTTCGGGATATATATCGCGCGGGGACGGGATAAATACACAATCGCATCCGGCATTTTCCGCCAATTCACAATCTTTTTCCAGTTGCCGCGGATATTTTTCAAAATCCTCGGACGGCCCGAATTGCGCCGGATTGACAAATACGCTCATCACCACACGGCCGCAATGCCGCCGCGCGATTTTCAAAAGCGAGAGATGGCCTTCGTGCAAAGCCCCCATCGTTGGCACAAACCCCACCGTCGACCCGTTTTTTTGCAAAGACCGCGAGTAATCCCGCATCTCCGGGCACGAATTAACGATTTTCATAGATAATCATCTTATCCTTGAGCCCGAGCGGGTTATAAATATTAGTCCCTGCCTTGGCATTTGCAATTTGCTCAATAACCTCATAAAAATCACGCATGTCGTCGACAAAGTCGATCTCGTTCGTATTAATTATAAGGAGCGGGGACGCCGTGTAGTGGAAGAAAAAACTGTTGTACGCCTTGTTCAAATCGTCTATATACTGCGCGTCGATATTGGTTTCATACAAGCGCCCGCGTTTCTCTATGCGTTTGAGGAGCGTATCGGTCGACGCTTGCAGGTAGACTACAAGGTCTGGGTGCGGTATGGCGGTCGCAAGCGCGCGGGAGACGCTGGTATAGAGGGCGAGCTCGTCGTCTTCGAGATTCATACTCGCGAATATGTAGTCCTTGGCGAACATGTAGTCGCTCACAACCGCGCAGTGGAACAGGTCCTGCTGCGCGATTGTCTGCGAGAGCTGCCTGTGGCGCGCGAGGAGAAACCAAAGCTGCGTCTGAAACGCGTGCGTCCGGCGGTCGGCGTAAAATTTTGGCAAAAATGGGTTGTCCTCAACCTCTTCGAGCACCAAACGTGCGCTGAGATGCTGCGCCAGCAGCTTGCAAAGCGATGTCTTGCCGACGCCAATCACGCCCTCAACGCACAGATAGTTTACGTGCGGCGGTAATTTTAGCTCCTTAGCCATTTTGAATACCCTCCTTATATCAAAGATATATTCTGAGCGGCCACATCCGCGCGCATATTTTTAAAAAGCCGCCCCGCCGTCTTGCGGCGCCCCCCCACCGGAACGAGAATGGACGGGTCAATCCGCGCCAAACCTTCGACGCAAAAGCGCCTGTTCTGTATTTCGGGATGCGGTATGACAAGCGTGTGCAATATTGTCTCTTCATTGATTTCAAGATCGCCAAAAAGCAAAATATCAACGTCGGCGACACGCGGCTCTTTGGGCTTTTCACGCTTGCGGCCGAGGCGAAGTTCAATGACGAAACAGGCGCAGAGCAGTTGGTGCGGTATGCCGTCATAGTATCCGGTTATTATCCTGTTGAGATACGGCGGCTGCGGCCCGTCTACCCCCACCGGTTCGGTTTCCATGAGGGGGGACGATTTTGCGTCTGCCAGCAACTGATACAATTCCCGCTCCATAAAAAAAATATTAGCCTCACGATCCCCAAGGTTGGCGCCTATGCTCAATGCTACGTGTGTCATAACCTGCTATTGATTTCCCCTTCCAATGTTTCCACGATAAGGTTAAAATACCCTTCGCCCTTAACAATATTGACATCCGCCCCCGCCGAAACCATCAGCCCGTCCGGGAAAAGTGCTCGCAGTTTCTGCGGGTCCCTCCCCCGTTTTTTCCATGTGCGGTACTTATCCGCACCGGCGCTTTTCGTCTCAATAACATCATCAGCCGAAACCGCGCCCCCCAAATACAAAAACACCGACAACAGAAGCGCGTCGTCACGGTCTGCGATATTATCATTGATACCGATTGAATTAATATCAAAAAACATCACCGCAACCTCCGGATACTTTTCCGAAAGCCTCCGCACAACCTCTCCCCCCGGTTCCCTGTTAAACGGCGCCGCGCTGACCAGAAATATCCGGCGCACCCCCTGAAAAACGTATCCGTGCAGGATTTCGCACAACATATTGACAAACGTGCGCGGTTTTACCCCCGCCGCGCCGGCAAACGACATGAACGGCGTCGAACACCCAAACGGGATAAGCGGCGCGGCCAGCACACGGCAGCGCTCCGACAACTCCCCCGCCACCCCCGCCGTGCAAACCGACTCGACCCCAAGCGCACCCGCCGCGCCAAACGGCTCGCACCCGCCAAGCGGAACGATCACCGCCGGACGCTCCAAAACGTGCCGCTCCACCTGCCGGTGCGTAAGACGCCCAATATTGTAAACGCCGGTATTGGTATCATCCATGAAACGCTCCGCCCATACGCTATCTCCTCGACATCGTTTTTTGCAACACTCTGCCCGCCGTTTGGGCGGTTTCCCGGGGTGTTTTTGTAGTTTTACTGAACAAAAACCTGTCGTTTTTTATTTTGAAAGACAGACTACCCGGAATCATGTACTCGGTGGCAAGGGTTTTCAGGCGGGCGGTGTTCATCTTCATTTTCCAGTAGTGAACTATGGAAAATCCAGCCGCGGCGGCGATGACCCAGGCAATAAGTATCATCAGGGCGTCCAACCCGCTATATAAGTGGGCGCCGAGCGTGAGAGCCGCGCCGATGGCGGCGGTGAACAGACCGCTATACCCCAAAGCCTTTGTCTTGTCAACAGGCAGCTTGCCGACGAGGCGGCCGGTCTGGCCGTTCATCATAAACTGGTAGTTTTTCTCTTTGTACTTTGTATTGAGCGTCCATACCGGAAAAAGAGCGTAGCTCACCTTTCCCTTCTTAACGTCAACGCATGTGGACTCGGCTCTTACCGTGGCGTAGCCGGTAACGGATTTGGCAAACTCTTTCTCAATTGTGCTTTTGACCCGCCTCTCGGCGCGCCCCTTGCTGTTATCCGCGCTCACGTCGTACTTCTCCGCCGCGTAGCCCGCGAGGAAAGAGGTGTGGAAATTTTCCATCGTCTTGTATTCGAAAGGCTCTATGGCATCCATGTAGGCGTCGTCCATTTTTTCGGAGGCGTCTACTGGTATTTTCTCAAAACCCATGTTTCCGTCGCGCACCACGGAGTAATGGTCGGTTCTCACATAGTGAAACCTGCTGTCGGCCCACTTCTTCACCTTGGTTGCCTTGTAATGTATATGCCCGTGGGCATCCGCGTCAAACAGCCAGTACGGGGCGTATATCCCCTGCACGCAGTTTATGTTGTTTTCCTCTACGAAAAATTTGGGGAGCAGGGGCTTGCCCTTGCAAAAATTTTTAAGGGCAGCTGCGGCGGCTTTTTTGTCCTGCCTGAAAGGGATCACAAAATCGGGCTTCAGCATTCCGTCGAGCCGCTTCGCGATAATCTGGGCGTTGCCGCAGCAGGGACAGACCATAGCTACCGTGCTCTCATTGCCGTAAAGCTCCGCGCCGCACGAGGGGCAGGAACCAGTGGTGAGGCAGTCGAGGTCATCGCCCGCCCATTCCTCCCCGCCCCCTTTCAGGTCCCAGCCAAAATCGTCTTGCGCTATCGCTTCAAGCTCCTTTTGATACTCTTCCAGCACCGCGGTTTCAAACTCAGTGTCGCAATAGGGGCACTTCATTTTTTGCACGGAGCTGTCGAACTTGACAGCTCCGGAGCAGTTTGGACATTTATATCCTTCTACTTTCATTGTGTCTTCTCCTGATGTTTTCGGTTTACGATTGCGGTTTGCCGCATTCGGAACAGAATTTGCCGGTATTGCCCTGATGCCCGCAAGCGCAAGCCCAGGGCCCCGCCGGAGCGGGCTTGCCGCACTCGGCGCAGAACTTTCCGGTGTTACCCTGTTGGCCGCAGGCGCAGGCCCATGACACGGCGGGGGCCGGGGCCGGAGCGCCGCACTCGGCGCAAAACTTGCCGGCGTTGCCCTGATGCCCGCAAACACAGGCCCAGCCGGAAGCGGCGGGCGCGGACGCGGGGGCTGCTGCTGGCGCCGGAGCCGGCGGCTGTTGTTGTTGCTGCGCGGCGCCCATTTGGAACAATGACTGCGCGTTCATGCCGCCGGCCTGGGCCGCCATCCCCATGCCGAGAAATCCGGCCATCGCCCCGCCCGTGTTTTCAGCGGCGCTGCGCATGGCGTCGCTCTGCGCGCTCACCAAAGAAGCCGCCGCCATCGTTGGGTCGCGCATAACTGCCGTCGCTTGAAGCTGCTTTATTCTCTTATCGTCTTCCGGCGAAGCGGTGCAGGTTATACCGAAACTCGCGATCTCTATGCCGCGGGCCTCGCCCCACTTGGCGCTGAGAACCTCGTTAAAAATCTCCGCTAATTTTTCCGTATGAAAGGAAATTTCGTGATACTCAAGCCCGCCTAATTTCGCCAGCGCAGGCCCGAGCGCGGTGATTATCTCCGATTTCAACTGGCTGTCGATTTTATCTCTAGTGTAGTTCTCCTCCACGTTGCCGCACACGTTCGCGTAAAAGAGAATGGGGTTGGTTAAACGGTAGGAGTATTCGCCGTTGGCCCGAAGCCCTATTGTGAGGCGCAGGTTTATGTTCGGGTCGTTTATCAGGTACGGAATCGGGTTTGGCGTGCCGTACTTGTTGCCCATTATCTCTTTGGTATTAAAATAGTACACGCGCTGATCCTTGCCCGGCGACCCACCGCGCTTGAACCGTTCCCACGCGTTTTTAATCGGCCCGCCGAGACGCTCGCCGAGGCTGCCGTAAAAGACGCTCGCTTCCGAAGACTGGTCGTAGGTGTAATGCCCCTCCTCCGCGCAAAACTCCGCGATGCGTCCGTTGTCGACGATTATTGCCGCCTGCCCCTTGTTCACAACAAGACCGGAACCGTTGGAAATAACATTCGTTTCCCCCTTGACATTCGCGCCCCGCTTACCCGTCCTGCGCTGCCCCTTGGCGACGAGCACATCCGCTTCCATACTTTCGCAAACGAAGAAGTCTAACCACTGATCGGCCAGAACACCGCCGACTGCCCCCCCCAACGCTTTTCTCAATCCCATGTGATACGCTCCTCGGTATTGTAAAATTTTGACTGTTTTTCAGAACAATTAATCCACGACCAAATACTTCCGCAGTTTTTCCAGCACCTTGTCGATATCAAGCGGTTTGCCTAAATGGTCGTCCATACCGGCTTTGAGGCAGGCTTCTATATCATTTTTGAAGACATTTGCGGTCATTGCTATTATCGGGAGCTTGTTTTTTTGGACGGCTGGGAGTTC
>JAITFQ010000092.1 GCA_031281225.1 Chitinispirillales bacterium | reverse complement strand
CAGGCCGAGACGCAGCTTCCGAGGCCGAGGCAGCCGTCGGGGCAGATTTTTGAGCCGTTGCCGGTGAGCGTTGCGGCGTGGCAGTCCGGTATTCCGTCGTATATGGCGCGGTCTTTGGCTTCCGCCGTGCCGCCCTTGCAGTGTATCACCGCCATCAGCGGCTCGCTCGCCTGCGCGGATACGCCTAAAATGTCGGCTACGTTGGCGGTGGTCTTCTCTCCGCCGGGGGTGCAGGCGTTGGGCTGGGCTTTACCTTCAACCAGAGCTTTGGCGAACGCGCCGCATCCGGGATGCCCGCAGGCCCCGCAGTTGGCGCCGGGGAGGGCTTCCTGAATGCGCGAAATTTTCGGGTCGATGAACACTTGCAGCGTCCTGGAAGCGATCGCGAGTACGACCCCAAAGAAGAGGCCGACCGCACCGAGGACCATCATAGGTAAAAATACTTCCATCGTTCTATCCTTATTTTATAAGTGCCCCACGTATTCAGTAAAACTTGACTTATGAGTATACGTAAGGCACATCGTATACTCGTAATCAAAAAAACTTATTTGGGGAAAAATGACAGCCCCGAAAACCCCAAAAACGCGAGCGCCATCAGGCCGGCGGTGATAAATGTTATCGGCATGCCTTCAAGAGATTTTGGGATGTTGGAGGACTCAAGCCGCTCCCGCAGGCCGGCCATCAGGATAAGCGCCAGGGTAAACCCCGCGCCCGACGCCGCGCCGTTGACGACGCTCTCCACAAAGGTAAACGGCACCCCCGTGAACTGATTAATATCCGTGTTGATAATCGCCACCCCCAAAATCGCGCAGTTGGTCGCCATGAGCGGCAGGTAAATGCCGAGCGATTCGTAAAGCGCGGGGGTGAATTTCTGCATGACCATCTCAATAAGCTGGACAAGCGAGGCGATTACGAGTATGAACATGATGGTGCGCAGATACTCCAAATTCATCGCCGCAAGTATCGCGGTGTCGATCCACCAGGTGAAAATCGTTGAGACTGTCATCACAAAGACCACCGCCAGGCCCATCCCTATCGCGCTCGATAGCTTCTTCGATACGCCCAAAAAAGGGCAAAGCCCCAAAAATCGCGCCAAAACAAAGTTTTGTATCAGCACGGCGGCTATGGAAATTTGAATGATGCTTATGAAATTTACGCTCATACCTTAGCCTTTGCCCCCTTTTTCCCGCGAAAATAGTTTATAAGCCCCATTACGCAAGCTATCACAAAAAAACCGCCCGGGGCGAGAATGAAAACGGCCATGGGCTGAAAGCCCGGTATCACCATCAGGTCAAAAATCTTGTTGCCGCCCAAAAACTCGCGGATCGTGCTGAGGATCAGAAGCGCCGCGGTGAAGCCAAGACCCATCACCGCACCGTCCACAAGCGAGGTCGCCGGATTGTTTTTAGCCGCGAACGCCTCGGCGCGGCCGAGTATTATACAGTTGACGGCAATCAGCGGGATAAATATGCCGAGCTGGCTGTCGAGCGTCGGGGTGTAGACCTTTATGAGCAGATGCAGTATGGATACAAAAGTCGCGATAATCACAATGTAACAGGGGATCCTGACCTTGCCGGGAATCCAGTTTTTGACAATGGAGATGATGATGTTGGAACAGATAAGGACAAAGGTCGTGGCGAGGCCCATCCCCAGCCCGTTTTTTACAGACGTGCTGACAGCGAGGGTGGGGCAGAGGCCCAGAGCCAAAACGAATATCGAGTTTTCGGTAATAATTCCCCGTTTTAATTCCTTAGCTATCATCCCCGCCCTCCGTTTCCTCTCCGTTTTCGCCGGCGGCCGCGCCCGCTTCGGCCTCTCTTTTCTTTCTGGTCGCCGGGCAGCAATACCCGCCTAACTCTTCCAGATATTTCGACACGCTCCGTTCAATTGCCCTTGTAAACGCTGCCGTGGTAATCGTCGATCCGGTAATCGCCGAAACGGCGTTTCGGTCCCGCAGGCCCGCCCGCGCCTGCTCGCTTAGCCTGTGCCACTCGCCGGCGGACTTTTCGACCCCTATCGGCCTCAAAGTTGAAATTCCCTCAAACTGCTCGGTGAACCACGGTTTTGTTTTGTCGTCTCCGCCGAACGGGAACCATATATACTTTGTAGACGCGACCTCGTTGACCCGCGACCCCAATCCCGGCGTTTCGTGGTGTTCGAGCACCGTCAGCCCCAAAATCTTCCCGTCGAGCCCCACGCCGACCATGAACCTGATATCCCCGGCGTACCCGCTTCCGGCCATCTCAAAAGCGTACCCGCTCAGCTTGTCGTCCGAAAACGCTATCCAGTATTTTTGGGGCAGGATACCGCCGTCGTCATTCATCTCCTTGATTTTAAAACCTTCGGGGAACACCGCATCAATCGCCCCCTGCCTGGCCGCCTGCTGCTTCGCGGCGATCCTGTCCTTGGTTCTGTAATTTGCCTTGCCAATGGCAAAGCCGGCGATTAGCGAGATTAGCGTTAGCGCCAAAATGAGTTTTATTGTGTCAGTCACGTTTCTTCACCTCGCCGTAGACAGCCGGTTTTGTGTACCGGTCGATGAGCGGAACCATCAGGTTCATCAATATTATGGAATAGGAGACCCCTTCCGGGTATCCGCCGTATTTCCTGATGACGAACGTCAGAACGCCGCAGCCGAGGCCGAAGAGAAGGCGCCCTCTCGGAGTGATGGGGGAGGTTACCGGGTCGGTGGCCATGAAAAACGCCCCCAAAAACAGCCCGCCGGCTAATATATGGAAGGTAGGCGTGATGAATGCGTCGGCCGTAAAAAATTCCCCCGTGCCGTTGGCGAGCCAAAACAGCAAAAACACCGTGAGGAAGTAGGCGAGCGGTATCCTTATATCGACAGCTTTTACCGCGATCAAAAATATTCCTCCTATGGCGAGCGCGATAGCGGACGTTTCGCCGATACAGCCGCCCACGTTGCCCGTGAGGAGGCTCGTCAGCGCGCCGGCGAAGTCGGCCGCGGCGAAAATGCCGTCGGCGAAAGCGTATTTTATAGCCTCCAAAGGGGTCGCCGAGGAGATAGCGTCTATCGCGTCCGCGGAGGCCGCCGTGGACAGCCCGTCAGCGAGCCCGTTCATGCCGCCTAAATTCGTGGGGGGGAAATCTGTCATTTGGGCGGGGTAGCTCGCCATGAGAAACGCGCGCCCCGCGAGGGCGGGGTTTATGAAGTTGCACCCAAGCCCGCCGAAAACCATTTTGGCGACCGCGATGGCAAAAACCGAACCCAGCACCGCCATCCAGAGCGGAACTGTGGGGGAGAGGTTGAAAGCGACGAGCATCCCCGTGACGATCGCGCTGTAATCCTGAATGGTTTGACCCCTCTTGAGTATCAGATTCGCGACGTACTCCGTAGCGACCGCGGCGCCGACGCAGACCACGGTGATCAGGAGCGCGCTGAGCCCGAAGAAGATGACCGACGAGATGAACGCCGGCGTCAAGGCGATGATCACCGCGAGCATCACCCCGGGCACCGACAGCCCGGAGCGCACATGCGGCGAGACCGACAGGTGCAGGAGCGGTAAACCGCCCGCCCCGGCGCTCACGCCCGTGTCCTTTGGCTTGACTGATTCAGTGTTATTTTCGGTTGTCATTATACCTCAATAAAAAGTGTCCGATTATTTCTGTGCCGCGCCTGCCGCCCGCACCCTCATTTTGCCCACTTTGAAAAAATGCACCAAATTTATTTTCGCCGGGCAGGTGTAGACGCACGATCCGCACTCTACGCAGTCCATAAGGTTCCATTTTACCGCTTCGTCGAAATTTTCCTTCTCGACAAATTTCGCTATTTTGGATGGCACAAGCCTCGTGGGGCAGGAGCTTACGCACATGCCGCAGCTTATGCAAGGATATTTTCTCACCGCGTCCGTGGCCTGATCCAGCGCCAAAAGCCCCGATGTATGCTTGATTATCGGGACATCGAGGTCGGAGAGCGCGATGCCCATCATCGGGCCGCCCATGACCACTTTTTTCGCGGCGGCGATGTCTGCGCCGCACGCTTCGAGGATCGACCTGACCGGAGTTCCGATCCTCACCAGCAGGTTTTTCGGCGACCGCACGCCGGCCCCCGTCACGGTGATGACGCGCCGGTACAGCGGTACGCCGTACATCACCGCCTCGTACACGGCAAGCGCGGTGGTTGCGTTCTGCACGACGCAGCCTATGTCCATCGGCAGCCCGCCGGACGGGACTTTCCGCTTGGTTATCGCGGTTATAAGCATTTTTTCGCTGCCCTGCGGGTACTTTGATTTGAGGACGGCGAGCGCGATGTCATTGAAGCGGGAGCCCGTTACCCTGTCGTATATAGCGTTAATTGCGTCCTGCTTATTGTTTTCAATGCCGAAATAGACGTTTTTCGCGCCCAGTATCTTTTTCAGTATCTGCACGCCGGTCAAAATATCATCGGTGCGCTCGATCATTACGCGGCTGTCGTTGGTCAGATAGGGTTCGCACTCGGCGCCGTTTATCAGGAGCGTGTCTATCGGTTTGCTGCTTGGGGGTGAAAGTTTTACATGGGTGGGGAAGCTCGCGCCGCCCATCCCCACGACGCCGCAAGCCGCGATTTTCTGTATCAGCTCCCCGGAGGAGAGATCGCGCCATGACTGCCCTATCGGCTCAAAGGGCTCCGGTTCGTCGGCGCCGTCGTTCTCTATCTCAATTGCCGTAACAAGCCTTCCCGACGGGTGCGCGAACGGTTTTACGGACAGCACCGTCCCCGAGACCGAACTGTGCATCGCCGCCGACACATTCCCGTCCGGCTCGCCGATCATCTGCCCCAAAAGCACCCGTTCTCCCTTTTGTACCAACGCCTTAGCCGGCGCCCCGATATGCTGCGACAGCGGTATAACCGCAATCGGCGGGGCCGGAAACGTTTCGATTGCAAGGCGCTCTGTCTGCGATTTGCAATGGTTAGGGTGAACACCGCCTCTGAATGTAAACTTTTTGGGCAAAAGACGCTCCGGGCTCAATTCGTAAATACGTAAAATATAAAAAACGCCGTCAATTCTAATAAAAGATACAACATGGGCGGGAGAAAATCAATAGGCGGAGGAAAAATAAAAATCAAAATTAAAATTCACATAATCTCTCCAAAAGGAGGTTAATCGCAAATTCGAATCAAAAATGTCGTTTAATGGCACGCCGGAAGCGGAAATTTCGGCGTCTGAATTTTTCGGATTCGCGCCCGACAAGAAATATCGGGATTTCATTAACCATATAGAGGATACATCGCGACTGTAAAAAAATTACCACATCTTCAAAGGCAAATAGTATTTTAGTTGTTATGCGCAGATTTACTGTAACCGGACTTTGTGTCCCTAACCGCAATTATATGGCGGATACGGGTGAAAAGATTGCCCGAATAATGCAATTCGTGGAGCGTGGTGACTATTTTTCCATAAACCGCGGGCGGCAATACGGCAAAACTACTACGTTTTTCCTGCTGGAAAAGGGGCTGCCGGAGGAATATACCGTAATATCAATCAGTTTTGAGGCTGTGAGCGACAGCATGTTTGAGACAGAAGCCGGCTTTTGTCAGGGGTTGCTCAGTCAATGCGTAAAAGATTTAAGTTTTAAGGGATTGCCCGAGGCAGAAGACTGGAAAGATGAGTCGGTTACAAGTTTTGACTTATTAGACAAATTTCTAACAAAAATCTGCCGCGATAAAAAGATTGTTTTGATGATAGACGAAGTAGACAAATCCTCCAATAATCTCATCTTCCTGAAATTTTTAGGAATATTGCGCGATAAATACCTGCGCCGTAACGCCGGGAGAGACCATTCTTTTCAATCGGTGATTTTAGCTGGTGTCTACGACATCAAAAATCTCAAAATAAAAATGGTTCAAGCCGGCACCCACCAACTCCAAGACGGCGAAAAACGGATAAACTCACCATGGAACATCGCGATTGATTTTAATGTTGATATGTCTCTTAATGTTAAAGAAATCGCCTCAATGCTCACAGAATACGAAAACGACCATAACACAGGG
>JAITFQ010000133.1 GCA_031281225.1 Chitinispirillales bacterium | reverse complement strand
CGAAAAGAAGGACAAGGGCGGCGCGGGGGCGGGCATGCCCGGGGGGATGGGGATGGACGATTATTAACGCTTGTTGGCGATAATAATTAAATTACAGGATGGGCGGCCGGAAACGGCCGTCCATTTTGCGAATTTCCTAACTTTCGAACGTACACGCGACGAGCGTATAATGGTGTACGGTGTTTACCATTTTGCCGTTTTTATCCCATACCGGGCAAATTTCGCCGCCTGAGTACGCCAGAGAATAATTTAAGGGCGCGTTGTTTGTTTGCCGGTGCTCGCCCGCACAAGCGGCGATTTTTTTCGCCTCCGAGAGGAAGTTCGCCCCCAAAGACCATGACCGCGCGATGCAACTGTACATTATAAGATTGTTTTTATTTGATTTGGCCAGGTCCTTAATCAAATGCTCCGCGCTTAGCACTGTTTTATCGCCGTCTAGGTGGGCGAATTTTATTTTTGCGCCCTCCTTTATGAAATTTGTCGTCCAGATAGATTCGGTGCCCTTCACTACTCCGTGAAAAGCGTGGACGATCTCCGTGCCGTTCGGGTAGAGCAGTATGGCGGGAAGCGTCCATAAACCGCTCAAATTGTTACTCGCAAGTATTATCCCCTGCTCCATTAAATATTTTAGCGCGGACATGCCGTCCACCGATTCCAAAACCGTTTCGGACGCTCCGGTAACCGTGGCGTAACCGCCTTGAAGCGTCTCGTCAAAAAAAGAGGTGATAACGTGAAATTCAGGCTCAATATTGCCGTAAAAAGCGACGTAAACTTGCATATCGGAAGATATTTTGCCGTTAAACTGGGTGTAATTGCCGGTACCGTCGTCCTCCTTGTTGATATTGAACGCTATTGTTCCATAGAGCGGAAACGGGTCGGGCAGCGCGTTTACAGTGTCCACGAGGTTATCGCTCGTAAAATGCTGCCCCACCTGTAAAAACGGCATGACAAGTTTCGGTTTTTCCTCCGCGCACAGCTCCGCGCACATACGCGTCAATTCATCGGCAATCTGTTCCACCGACTTCGTGTTTGTGTCCTCTATCGCGCGAATGGAAAAGCTGACATCGTCGCCGGTCAGCATGGTCACGCTCATGGCAGTGTCGCCATACCGCTCGGTAGTGCCGACGTATGACGACACACATCCGGCCACATCAAAAGGAAGCGCGTCAGCTATGGCTTTGCACACGTCCGTTTCCACGAATTCATGGAAGAAATGGATTATGCCGATGGTGTTTTTCAGTTTGTTTTCTTGCGGCTTAAGCTGCTCCAAAATCTCCCGCGCCGCGGCTTCGGGGTCGTCAACCTGTTTCGTAAACGCAGTATACATTTTAATCACTTGAATTCTCCTTTTGGTTTATTAAAAAATTACCGGCATCAATCAAACGTGCACGCGACGAGCGTATAGTTGTGCAGTGTGTTTACCATCTTGCCGTCCTTGTCCCACACCGGGCAAATTTCGCCGCCCGAGTATGCCAGAGAATAATTTAAGGGCACGTTGTTTGCCTCCTTGTATTCGTCTGCGCACTCGGCGATTTTTTGCGCTTCCGCGAAATATTTTGTCCCCAAGGACCATGCCCGCGCGGCGCAACTGTGCATTAAGACGACATTTTCCTTCGATTCAACCAGTTCTTTCATCAAATGTTCCGCGCTTACCAGCGTTTTTTCGCCGTCTAAATGGGCAAACTTTATTTTGGCGCCCGTTTTCATAGAACCGGTTGCCCAAAAGAAATCTGTACCCTCTACCATCCCGGGGAAAGCGCGGACAACGTTCGTACCGTTCGGGTAAATCAGTATGGCGGGAAGCACCACCAAACTGTCAGGTTTGGATATTATGCCCTGCTCCATTAAGTATTTTAGCGTGGGTATGCCGTCTACCGACTTCAAAACCGCTTCGGACGCTTCGGTAATTGTGGCAAAATCGCTTTGGAAATTTTCGTCAAAATCAAAAAAAGCGTTGGTAACGTGAAATTTAGGCTCGATATTACCGTAAAAAGCGACAAAAACGTGCGTGTCAAGAGGCGTTTTGCCGTTAATCATAGTGAAATGGGTATTTTCGGTCATGCTCATATTGAACGCTATCGTCCCGTAGAGCGGGAACGGCTCGGGCAGCGCGTTTACGGTATCTACCAGATTATCGCCAGTGAAATGGGGGGTTAGCGCTAAAAACGGCATGACAAGTTTCGGCTTCTCCCCCACATACATCTGCGCCACCTCGTCGGCAATCTGTTCCACCGATTTCGCGTTTACGCCTTCTATCGCCTTAACGGAAAAATTAACATCGTCGCTGGTCAGCATGGTAACGCTCAGGGCGATGTCGCCGTACTGTTCGGTTATGCCGACATAAGACGACACAGACCCGACCACCTCAAAAGGCATCGCGGCCGCGATGGCTTCACACACGTCCGTTTCTACGAACTCATAGTAGAAATGAACAATGCCGACGGTATTTTTCAGCTTGTTTTCTTCCGGCTTTAGCTGCTCCAAAATCTCTCGCACCGCGATTTCCGGATCATCAATCTGCTTCGTAAACGCCGTATACATCCTAATCATCCTATCACTCCTAATGAATAAAGGTTTTTATTTGTGAGTATACGATATATCTCACGTATTTAGAAAATCCAGCATTGCCGGCTTTGCCGTCACAGTTAAAAATTTTTATTTGTGAGTATACAATATATCTCACGTATTTAGAAAATCCAGCATTGTCGGCTTTGCCGTCACAGTTAAAAGTTTTTGAGCCAGTTCCGCTGCGCTATCAAAGTCACTTTCTAAAAATAGTTTATCGCGGATGTTGTCGAGCGCGTCGGATGTTTCTTTTTTCCACGAATGTTTTTTCAACTCGTCAAGCGCCTGATAGGCCGCCTGAATCCGATAGTCTTCGCACGCGCTTTTTATGACGTTCAGCATTTCGGACAGATACACCGTATTTTCCGATATATCCGCGTCATTGGCGAGGGGGCTTGCCCCCTCCTCATCCGCCGGTTTCAGGCTCTCGGCCAGTATTTCGAGCGACTTTATGAAATTTTCCGAGGCGGCGGCGATGAATTCAATGTCTCCGGTTTTACCGGCTTTCTCAAGCTCAAACGCCTGTTCGGACATTTTATCCTGCCCGACATTCGCCAGCGCGGCTTTCATGGCGTGGGCGGTGATGGTGTAAAGTTTTATGTCCCCATTCGTCTGTGTTTCTCTAAGCGTCGCCACGGCGGTTTTCGCTTCGCGGCGGAATACGTCGAACAGTTTGGGGCCTGCGGGGACTACCAGGGATGTTATTGCTTCCTCCATATACTCTTCATATTTTTGGGCTTCTTCGGGATATTTGTCACGGATAAACCTGTTCAGCGTGGCGTCGAGGCGGCGGATGTCGATCGGTTTTGAGATGAAGCCGTCAAAGCCGTGGCTTTGGAACATCTCCTCGTTGCCGCTGAGCGCGTTGGCGGTCAGCGCGACGACCGGCCCGCCGTAGCCCATTTCGCGGAGTTTTTGCGTCGTTTCAATACCGTCCATTTTGGGCATCATGTGATCCATGAAAATTATGTCATACGTTTTTCCGCTCTTTACCAGATCAATTGCCGCGAAACCGCTGTTTACGGTTTCGATGTTGATTTGATAGAGCGTGAGCAGGCCCCGGGCGACGTACAAATTCGTCTCGATATCGTCAACGACAAGGATCTTGCCGTAAGGCATGATGTAGCGGAGCTTTTGCCGCCTCTCTTTTTTGTCGGCAGTAAAAGTGAAGCTTTTGAGCCTTTCCGAAACTTCCGTGCCGATGGCTTCGCACGATACGGTTTTTTGGACGATTTCTACGGTAAACACGCTGCCTTTGCCGTATTCGCTTTCGACCTCAATCCTTCCATCCATCATCTCCGTGAGGCGTTTGGTTATGGAAAGCCCGAGGCCCGTCCCCTCGGTAGTTCTGTTGGCGAGGGCGTTGAAACGCTGATACTCCGAAAAAAGTTTGGCTTTGTCGTCCGGCGTAAGCCCTTGCCCCGTGTCTTCTATGGAAAACCGCAGCAAAACATTCTCATCCGTGACCGAATGGCTGATTGACAGCTTTACATGCCCTTTGTCGGTGTATTTTATCGCGTTTGACAGCAGGTTGTTGAGTATCTGTTTCAACCGCAGTTCGTCGCCGTAAAGCCTTGACGGCAGGGCGCAATCAGGGTCGATGATAAATTCGATTTCCTTTGAGCCTATCCTTACAATATTTACCTGCACGGCGTCGTTGATAAGGCTTGGGACATCGTATTCGGCAGGATTCAGTTCCAGTTTACCCATCTCAATCTTTGACAGGTCGAGAATGTCGTTAATAATTCCGAGCAGGCTGTTGCTGGAACGGCAGATTTTATCGAACACCTCTTCATCGTTTTCGGAGAGGTCTTTTCTTTGCAACTGTATTTGCGCTATCCCTACAATTGCGTTCATGGGGGTGCGGATTTCGTGGGACATTGTGGCGAGAAACTCGCTTTTGCTCTTATTCGCCTTTTCCGCCTCATCTTTCGCTGTTGTTATATCGGTAGTGTCGCTCCAATCAATAATTGCCCCGCTCAGTTTCCCCTCTTCGTCGGTCATGGGCATATTGGTGACGCGGTAGGAGCGGTATTCGCCGTTTCTCTCAACATCAGCTACAATGTCGTGGCGGCAGATTTTATTTTGGGCGGTTGCTTCCGTCAGCCCGGCTTTCATTATTTCGAGCAATTCGTCGTTTGCGAATATGCCGTATACGTCGTGAATGCTCATTTTTTCTATTTTGTTGGGGAATTGCAGCCCTATTTTTTGCAGGAACAGTTCCGAACAGTACGCCACATTGTATTCGCTGTCGAGAAGTATCAGAAAATCCGTACCGCTTTTCATCATGTGCGTGAGGAAGCGCTGGCGTTTTTCATTTTCCATGACGAGGGTGCGGTATGTGTTCATCTTCGCGTTGTAATTGGCTTCTAACAGTGCGAGCGTGGTTTTGTGCTGGCTTAAGTCGCGGTTTGTAGTCCGCAGTTCGGCCTTCAATCTGCGGACTTCGCCTTCAAGCGCGGCGGTTTTGTCGGTATTTTCTGACATCAAGCTGTGTCTCCAAAGGTGATTTTCCTCCCCCCATTTTTCAGGTGCGATACTATAATATATTTAATGGCAATAATGCGGCGCAAGCCCCGTCAATTATATTTTGCCGCTAACGCAAATAAATAATTGGAAAGCTCATTCAAATACGCGCCGAATTTGGGGCATGATAACGGTTGCTTTTCGTTGACGGCGGCCAGCAACCGCTCCGCGCGCCTTGCAACCGTTCTCGCTACGTGGATTTGGGCTTCTACCACGTTAGCCCCCGGCAACTGAAAGCATTGCGGGATATTTTCCGACAGTTTTACAGTTTCTCTTTCCAACGCGGCAATCTCATCACCGGTAAACAAATATTCATCATTTTGACCATCGGACGACATATACGCCATCAGTTTTACAAGGTTTGACTGTATCTTCTCTATGAACTGGCGCGTTTGCGTATCTTCCTTTAAAATCATAGCCTTAACAAGCCCCAAATGCGCGTTAAGCTCGTCCGCAGCGCCTTCAAAATGGATGGAAATATCATTTTTAGACACTTTTTGACCGCTCAACCTCATGGTCATACCCGAATATTCTGTATTAATTCCGTTCATAGCACACTGTAAGATGTTGTAGATTCACGAGATATAAAGATTTTACTCAAATATCGGCAATTTTCCAAAAAATTTTACTGCAACGCCTCTAACGCGCTATTTTTCAACACGTTAACGCACTTTATATGATACTCCCCTCTCTGATTCGCGAAAAATTTCCCGTAATTTCTGGTCAAAAAACTGGGATGATATAGCGGTATCGTCTTGATTTCTCTATAAATATTCGATGTCCCCACCATTTTTCCCATCGTCGCGCCGGGAGCGTACGGCACCAGCGCGTTTGAGGTCGACATTCCGAGCGGAATCAACGTCTTAGGCTTAATGATATCAATATCCCTATCCAACAAATGGATACAGTCCCCTATCTCCTCGGTGCTCGGGTTTCTGTCCTTCCCGTTGCCGTCGCGCGGGTGGAACCTTACCGAGTTGCTTATCGCGACGTTGAAGACAATTCCCTCGTCCCACAGAAATTTTATCATATTGCGGAGATACGCCCCGGCCTTGCCGATAAACGGCTGGCGGTCGACGTTCTTCGGGTTCATGTTAAAATCCTCGTCCCTCCCCGCGCCCTGGCCTACGAACATCAGGTGGACGGGGTCGTCCTGATTGCCGGTGGCCCAGACGATCTCTGTGGCTGTGAAGCAGCACGTCTCGAACTCCTTGCAATTCGTGTTCTGACAACCACATGGGATCATTTTTTTGGTGATATTCATTTGCGGGTGAACCTCTTCGTTCAGGCACGGGCGACCGGGGACGGTCGCCCCATACCATAGGGTTTATTTGATTTCCAATAACTCCATATCAAACACCAAAAACGAATTAGGCGGAATCACGCCGCCCGCGCCGCGCTTTCCGTAGGCCAGTTCGGGCGGCAGAACCACCGTCCGGCGCTCCCCTACCTGCATATCCAAAAGCGTTTCGTCCCATCCCGGGATGACCATCCCCGTCGCCACCCGAAGTTCAAGCGGGTCGTTGCGGTCGCGCGAGGAATCGAACTTCCTGCCGTCGAGCAGCGTTCCGGTGTAGTGGACGAGCACGGTCTGCCCCTGCGTGGGCTTTTCCCCGCTGCCGGCCGTTTCTACCATATAATATATCCCGCTTTCGGTAGTTTTTGCGTCCGCGTACCTCTCCCGGATAATATTTCTCTGACTTTCAATAAATTCCATCTCCTCCCTCGCTTTCTTTTCTTCTATTTGTTTGGCATAAAGTTCAAATGCTTCCTGATCGGTCTTGAATTCCCTGGCGTCCCTACCCGACCTTATGATATTGACTTTCGTTATCGCGTCCCCCCGCTGGATATTTCTCACAACGTCCATTCCCTTGACCACCCTGCCAAAAACCGCGTGGCGGCCGTCTAAATGCGGGGTTGCCGACAATGTTATGAAAAACTGGCTGCCGTTTGTCCCCGGGCCGGCGTTCGCCATCGACAAAATCCCTTCGGAAGTATGTTTGAGGTCGGGGTGAATCTCGTCGGCGAACTGATACCCCGGCCCGCCCGTCCCGTTACCGTTGGGGTCGCCGCCCTGAATGACGAAGTTGGGTTCGACCCGGTGGAAGGTCAGCCCGTCATAAAACCGGACGCCCTCTCCCCTACTGTGCCTTATCGTTCCCTCAGCCAGCCCCACGAAATTCGCGACTGTCAGGGGCGCATTTTCAAATTCGAGCTGCACCACGATGGTGCCTTTGGGCGTTTCTAACTCCGCGAAAAGCCCGTTTCCCTGCGCTTCTACACATGCGCTCATTGTGCACAACGCGAGTCCGATCATGCCTGCAACCTTTCTTTTCATTTTTCCTCCGTTAGTAAAGAACATTATCATTGTATTCCGTGAAACAGGCGGCAGGCTGCCGCCCTTACGGGTATTTATTCCTAATCCCAATTTATGTTTGGCCCAAACTCTCCCGGCAATCCGCCGGGCTGGCCCGCGCCCTCTTTTGCCGCTTTTTTGAATTTTTCCTCAATCTCCGCCTTCCGCCTCGCCTCGTTCTCCCGCGCCTTTTTCATCTTCTCGTCCCAAGCCTTATCCTGCTTAGAATCCTTCAAAAACTGTTCGAGGCTCGCTTTCTGGTGGTCGGCCGGCCTGTGGTCTACAATTTTCAGGGTAGACGAGTCAACCCACAAGGTTCCGTTGCAAATCGGGCACTTGGTTTCACGAAGGCTCATGTCGGCGCACCTCTCCCCTCTTGAAGTTATATGGACGGCAAACACAGCCTCGTCCCCACAGAATCATAAAACTAATAAATTGACACCGCCAAAGTCAAGATTTTTATTTGCGTGTATACGATGTATTTCGCGTATTCAGAAAATCCAGCATTGTCGGCTTTTGCCGTCACAGTTAAAAATTTTTAATTGTAGGGGTGACCGTCCCCGGTCACCTGCGTTTAATCGTATGATGGTGTTTTTTTCGTAAAATCCGGCACGGGCGATCGAGGACGGTCGGTCGCCCCTATGAAAAAAAATGCCACACGAAACAACGGGCGAACGCAAACCCGAATTCAGGGTCCTTATTATAGGTTCCGCGTAGAGATGGGGTTTGCCGGCAGGGTTTCGTCGTTTAATAGGCTGTCAGATGGCCGGCTTCAACTTCTATGGCCTCTCCGACCTGCCTGATTATGCCTACCCCGTACTTTTGTGCTTTTTCCGGCACCGCTTTGCTGAATGAAAACCCCGCTATGCCGAGATATATCTTGTGATTTTTGTAGTATGGAAAAAACTCACGGAATTTGGCGATTTTTTCGTCCACTAATTTTTTCACGTCGTTTGGGTGTATTCTGTTTTTGGCCTCGATAATTGCCACGCTTTTGCCGTTCGCGAGGACGATATCAAATTCCACACCGGCGTTTTTACCGATTTTTTTCATATTCGGATACATATTGTCATACTTTATTTGCTAATTTATCACACAGAAAACACCCCGAATATGAAAATTATAGTTTTTTTGTCCAAAGGTCAAGAGGGGGATTGATTTTTTTGGGGCATAAAGGGCGGCCGGGAACGGCCGCCCCCACAGATTGTATTAATTACATCACCGCACGCCAACAACAACCGACACCCGCTCGCGAACGCCGCCGGCCGCAGTAATCGTACCGCGCACCAAATACACCCCCTCCGATACCGGGCGGCCCCGCGCGTCCGTCAAATCCCACGAACCTACAATACGCCGGCCCTGACTGCCGCCATCCGTCAAGGTATCACTGATATTCACACGATTGACAACGTTGCCCGACGCGTCGTAAATTGTCAACACGCCGCTATTAACACGCCTGCCCTGACGATAGAGATTGACAACGCCCAACGACCGCGCAACAGGGTTCGGGCCGGCGGTAAACTCGCCCGCCAACACGACGACAGGCACGATTACCGCCGCCTCGCCGTTCGGGCGGTCAGCGGGGATTTCGCGGTCGGACGACATTATGGATACGTTCTGCGCAAACGATACCATTACCGATACCGCCGCCGAAATGCCTGTGAGTGTATAAATAGAAGCAGTATCGCCAGCAACCGCCACACCGTCGAGCATCCAGCCGCTCACGTGATAACCCTCGGCAGGAACCGCGGTGAATACCACGTTCCCGCCATGCTCCACCAAAGCGCCTGTGGCGATGGCACCGCCGTCAAACGACGCCGTAAGAGAACCATTTACACCAGCCTCAAACGTTACAGCATACGTAATGACCGTCCATTGGGCATAGACAGTAGCATCCGCGTCAAACAACGTGCCCGCCGTTACCTCCTCACCAGCCCTGACATCCGTGAACCAGCCGTTAAAAGCATAACCGGGTCTTACAGGCTCCGGCAAAGACGCGAGCGTCCAGCCGGTACCAGTCGAATCGAACTCGGGGTCTACCGTACCGCCGCTGGCGTCAAACGTTACCCTGTACCTGTTAAGCGTCCACCGAGCGTAGATAACGGTATCAGTATCAAATACTGTGCTTGTAGTCACCACTGTGCCGCCGATTTCCGCCGTGAACCAGCCGTCAAAGGTATAGCCGGTTCTTGTGGGCGTAGGCAAAGATGTAAGCGTCCAATTAGTACCGGTCGTACCGGTTGTTGTAGTTACCATGCCGCCGTTGGCGTTGAATGTTATCGTGTATGTGGCAAGCGTCCATCGAGCAAAGATGGTGGTATTCGCGCTGAATACCGTGTTTGTGGTTACCTCTGTGCCGTCGGTTGCCATCGTGAACCAGCCGTCAAAACTATAACCGATTCTTGTAGGAACGGGCAAAGACGCAAGCATCCAACCGGCACCAGTCGTGCCAGACGTGGGGGTCACAGTACCACTATTGGCATTAAATGTCACAGTGTACGTAGAGAGCGCCCACCGGGCATATATGATAGCATTCGCGCTGAATGCCGTAGTCGCCGTTACCTGCGTGCCACCAATCTCTGCCGTAAACCAACCGATAAAACTATAGCCGGATCTTGTAGGCGTGGGCAAAGACGCAAGCCTTCCGCCAGTACTGGTTGCGCCGGATGTAGGAATTACCGTACCGCCGTTAGGGTTAAACGTCACGGTATAGATTGGTGTCCATTGTGCGTAGATGGTGGTGTTTGCGCTATATACCCTACTTGCCAGCACCTGCGTACCGCCAGCTACAGCCGTAAACCACCCCTCAAAAAAGTGGCCGGTTCTTGTCGGAGTGGGCAAAGACGCCAGTGTTCCATCAGCGCGAGTCGTGGCAGATGTAAGGGTTACCATGCCGTCGTTAGCGTCGAATGTTACCGTATAAATTTGTATCCACCTCGCCCAAAACGCTCTGTCTCCCGTGCTACCCGAAGGAATTGATGTTACACGAGTTCCGCCTGTCTGCGCCGTGAACCAGCCGTCAAACACAAAACCAGCTCTCGTCGGCGATTGAAGTGTAATAGTTGGGCTTGTAATATTGTAAGTTACAGGATTTGACGGGTGATTTGTGCCGCTGTTAAGATTGTAGGTTATTGTGTAAGGTGTTGGTGTCCATCGCAAATAAAGCGTCATGTTACTCATTACTGGCGTGCCATTATCGCCGAACAAAAATTCCGTTGTACCTGCGGTAGTGGTATACCAGTTGCCATCGTTTGTGTAGCCGGGTCTAGTAAAACCAGTTGTAGGAGGCTTTACGTATAATCTGTTACCATCCGCTACACCAACAGAGGCGGGTGCAGTACCTGTACCGCCGTTAAGATTGAAGGTTACTGTACGTGCTACTGCTATGGCGAGGTGAGCGCCAGCGCCAACCGCTGTTAAAGCCCAACTGGAACTGAAAAGTGTAAAGTTTCTAATGAAGTCCCGCCCGTTCGTTACCGCAATTCTTGAAGCTTCGTACAGGGGGAATTCAAGTGTATAGACTCTACCGACCTCGGGGGCAAATGCGTCTGTACCGGAAGTAAGTACACTGAATCTGTCGGTGTGAGTCCATATTCTGCCAGTTATGGTTGGATTGCCACCGAGGATAGTCGATACATTATTGCTCGTATTAACCGCATACCTATTACCTTGAACCGTGCCGCCAGTAATTCTTACTGTTCCACGTTGAATCCAAACCGCATCTCCGCTACTTCCGCTTGCCGAAATCGTTCCACTCGAAATATTTATCGTGTGACTGTGTGACAAATTTGTAGGTGCATTAATCGCGTGGCCACTTGTTGTACTCACCGTTCCACCTGAAACATTTACTGTACCCGAAACCCAACCATCAATATAGATTGCATTACCATTTGTGCCTGTCGCAGTATTTTCCACAGCTCCACCGTTTATACTGAGTGTGGCACCAGTAGCACCCAAGTAAATAGTTCCACTTGAAGAAGAAGTATTGGCGGAAGTGACTCTTGTTGCGCTGCCCGAGATGGTTACTGTACCTGCGGCATTATATTGAATCGCCCTACCCGTTGTCGCGCTTACTGTTCCACCTGAAATAGTAAATCCACCTAAATTACCGGTGGAGATTGCAGTTCCTGTTGTAGTACTTACAGTCCCCCCCGAAATAGTTGGGGCACCACCCGAAATAGTTATTCCTGTTGTTGCCCTTACCTCCCCACTTGAAACAATTACAGAACCCCAATAACTACCCCAACTTCCACCAATGTTCATGTAATTAGTGACACTACGGATTGCTGAACCTGTTGTCGCGCTAACTGTTCCGCCGGCAACTCGTACCGTTCCAACGGAATTATTATAGACCGCATTACCGTTATTCACCGTATTTTCCACCGCTCCGCCATTGATAATGAGACGATCCACCCATTCCGTTCCCGAATTACCCAAAAAAATTGTACCTGAGGAAGAAGATGTGTTTGCGGAAGTAATTCTTGTTGTACTACCCGAAACTGTAATAATGCCAGTGGAATTATTGCGTATTGCAACACCACTTGTTGCACTCACTGTCCCGCCCTGAATATTTATTGCGCAAACAGAATTGTTACTGATTGCCATACCGGTTCCGTTATTTGTAAGTGCCCCGCTTTCCATCCGAAATATCCCGGAGCCGCCATTAATATTAACCAGCGCAAAATTGCTACTTGGATTGCCCTGCAACGTTGCCTGCCACACCACCGTTACGCCAGTATTAATGCCGAACGTAAGAAAGTTACTGGTGCTTGGTGTAGCTCCCAGCGTTCCGGCTACGGTAACGGTATTGCCGCTTACCGTTGCGTTTAAATCAATTGTAGCGTTGATGATGTCCCTAATCTCCGCCGCCGTATTCGCCCACCCCGTCCCCGTCAACCCCAGCACAGCAATCCCAGCCGCTGCCACCGCCGTCCAAATTCTACTTCTACTTCCTATCCTACTTTTCATACTGCCTCCCTCGTGATATAATGGTTAGGTTTTATAAATCATTGTGATATATTTGCTGGGCGCGATAAATCGCGCCCCTGCGGGGATATATTTTTGAATTTTTTTGTTTACGATTTTTACTGCCGGATTTTTCGTTGTATCTGAATTTACAGACAATAGAGGAACCGCTCCGCTCCGTTTGGGGTAACGGGTTGGAGATATGGCAGGTTTTGTTAGTGTTAGCTGACGTATGTAAATACGTGTTTAAATGATAACTGTAACATTTTGTGGCGGTTGTTATGCGGGGGGGGGGGGGGGGGG
>JAITFQ010000114.1 GCA_031281225.1 Chitinispirillales bacterium | reverse complement strand
AGATCAGCTCGGTTTTTCTAAGCGAGACAATCCTCTCAATCGCTATCTGCACCAGCGTTTCCTCGGCGGGGAAAAATTCTTCGTCCCCCACCATCCACACGCCCTCCCTTTTCTCGAGTGTCGTCGTACTGCCCTTGTCGTTGATAACGATGGCGGTGATATGCCGCTCCTCGAGCTCGGGGAAGAACCTCGTTCTGTGTTCGGGGGGGCTTATGGAGGTAAGTTTCCCCGAGATGATGAAAATCGCGCCGACGAGGACAATGACGCCCAAGCCGAGAACCAGTTTTTTGTTACCCATTATCGCTGTTCTCCTTATTGTCGGCAGTTGACGCCGAATTGTTATCCGCGGTTGGTACCGCCGCCGTTGCCGCCGGCGCGCTTTCCCGCCGTCTAAGCGAGATGAACAGCCCGATAGCCGCCACGATTACCGGCATTAGTAGCAGGTTGATAAAACGGATCATGTTGGGCTTGCTCGACCCCTCTTCCAAAATATTCGGGTTGATGGTCTTGTCCCTCAGAACGCGCGAGCGGATCGCTATCAGGTTGTTGTCGAGCGACAGCCAGTCGACAAGGTTTAGCATGAAAGTGACGTTTGGCCTTGTAGCGTTCTGCGCGGTTATGAAGTTCGCGTCGCCTATGACTACGAGATGGCCGCCTGTGTTGGACGGTGTTACGGAGCGATCGCGGTCGTTCCCGTGGAGATTTATCTGGCTCAGGCCGGTCAATTCCTCCTCTTCATCATCCTCATCTTCGGGGGATCTTTCCCGTACGCTCGGAATTGGTTTCCCGTCAAAATAACTCCCGAAATTGCCGCTGAGGTATAGTCCCAAAATGTGCTGCCTCATCCTGTCTTCGCTTGGGATATGGTATTCCTGCTGCGGGTTGAGGTCTGCGTTTGCGGTAACTTCCCAACTCTGTACGGAAGAGGTGAAGAGTGTCGAGGCTGTGACGTTTTGGTGGAGGCCGAGCGTATCCGGCACGAGCGTTATGGAGCTCGGCCACGCGAGCATCAGTTCCGATTGCGACGATACCGCCGGGTTGTCGCTCGCGAAACCGCCCTCAAAAATCCTCACAAAGAACGGATAGGGGAACCGCTCATTAATCGTGAAAAAGCCCACGTTCCGCGGTATCTGAACCATGCCGCAAGACGCGTCCATGATCAGATTCCTCTCGACCCTTGCCCCGTAATGTTCAAGCAGATCCAACATCCCGGTTTCCTGAACCGTACCCCGCACGCCGGAATGGAACGTGACGTTTACGCCGTTCGCCATGACAATCAGGTTTCCGCCGTTCATGAAGTACTGGTCGATCTCAAACAGTGTGCGGGCGTTAAACCGTTCGCCGCCGGGGATTATGAGGGTGCGTATCTCCCTGTCGATAGCTGTTCCCTCCGACACGTCGACGGCGACGACCTCGTAATCGTGCCTGAGGGTTTCAAAGATGGGGGTGAACCTTTTTTCCGTAGTTTCCTCCGTCATATTCATTCTGCCGAGTATTTCCGGCGGGATGAAGTCGGCGGATTGGGACTTGAGGACGCCGATTTTCGGGATGGAGGAGCGCTTGACCTTCATTATGGCCTGCGTCAGATCGTACTCCAAATTGGCGAGGTTTTGGACGACGGGGATAGATTCGCTCTTGTCGGCGTACATTATCCCTATCCCCATATAACCCCTCATCGCTTCTACCTTGTCCCGTTTGACCGTTTGCAGGGTAATCTCTGGGACGCCGAGGGTTCGCGCCAGATTAATGGCTTCCTCGTTGCCCGCCGGGTCTTCCCATGTGACGCGCAGCCTGCCGCCGGCGATGTTCCTGTACTCGGCGAGCAGGTCGCGGACGGTGTTTACGGTGATGTGCGTTTCGGGCGGCAGGTCTTTTGAGAAAAACGCCTTGATGACGACGATGTCGTCAAGATTCCTGAGTACCCGCTTAGTCGCGTCGGAGACGGTGAACTGGCGGTTCTCGGTGAGGTCAATCCGGTAAAAAAAGCGGTTCGACAGATAGTTGGCAAGCGCGATAACGGCTATAACCGCCACTGTCACTACAATCGCTTCGGTTCTCGATTTTAGTTTCTGTTTCTTCATACTATTCTGATTTCCTCCTGCCTAGCGATTGCGCGTTGAGAAACAAAAATACGCCTGTCATCGACAGATAGTAGATAACGTCCCGGCTGTCGATAACCCCGCGCTCAATGCTCTCGAAGTGGGTAAACAGCCCGAGATACGAAAAAAGCGGAACGAGTGCCGACGGGATTTTCATTGTCACCATGGGGTGGCCGATAATCATCAGCAAAAAGATCACTACCCATGCAAGGATAAACGCTACAATCTGATTTTCGGTAAGCGACGATATCCACAGCCCAATCGCCAAATACGCCGCCCCCATGAGCAGAGCGCCGACATATCCGCCGATAATCGGCCCCGGGTCGGGGTTTCCTATTATAAATAGAGTTATGGGGATGGTGACGGAGAGAAGCACCGCCGTCGCCAAAAACGCGAGCGTCGCCATGAACTTGCCGAATACGACCTGAGCGTCGCTAAGCGGCCATGTCAGCAGCAGTTCCAGCGTTTTACTCTTTTTCTCTTCCGCCCAACTGCGCATCGTTATCGCCGGAACGAAAAACAGAAACACCCACGGCAGCAAACCAAAATAGTTGCGCATGTCGGCCTGATTTATCAGGAAGAATGGCTGGAAATACATGAAATTCGTGCCGACCAGAAATACAATAATGAATACGTAGGCGATCGGCGATATGAAATAGGACGAAAATTCCTTTTTGAATATGGCGATGACTGTGCTCATTGGCCGCTCCTTGTCAACTGCGTGAAAACTTCTTCGAGGCTGGTCTGGTCGCGCCTTAATTCCGACAGGCTCCAACCTTTTTCGACGATGTGCCTGAACAGGGATTCGCCGATGTCTTCCTTGGTGTCCGTGCGGACTTGCACGCTGTGCCACCCGTCCCGCGCGTCGTCTATGGATACGCCCGATACCCCGCCGACGGAGTTCAGCCCCGCCTCGACGCTTTGCCCGTCACCCTTAACGCGCAGCGTGTACCGCGAGCCGCTCTTGTGCCCTTCGGTCAGTTCGTCCGGCGTCCCCGTCGCGACTATCCCCCCATCCTTTATAATAAGTATCCTGTCGCACGTGGCGGACACTTCGGAGAGGATGTGGGAGCAGTAGATGACGGTTTTCTCCACACCCATCTTCTTTATAAGGCGGCGGATTTCGATAATCTGGTTGGGGTCGAGGCCCGACATCGGTTCGTCGAGTATCAGGAGGTCGGGGTCGTGGATCATCGCCTGCGCGAGCCCTACGCGCTGCCTGTAGCCCTTGGAGAGCTTGCCGATCTGCCGGTTCGCCATTTTGGTTAGCGCGCAGACCGAGAACATTTCGTCCATGCGTGATTTGAGCTTGCCTCCGCGCAGATTTCTCACGCGCCCCACAAACGCCAAATACTCCCTAACGGTCATGTCGCTGTAGAGCGGCGTGCTTTCCGGGAGGTATCCGATCTTCCTGCGCACCGCGAGATCGTGCGCCGACGTGTCGAGCCCGTCCACCCGCACCGACCCCGAGGTCGGCGGTATGAAGCATGTAATTATGCGCATTGTGGTGGATTTTCCCGCGCCGTTTGGCCCCAAAAAGCCAAAAACCTCCCCTTTGTGTATCTCAAAGTTAAGGTTATTTACGGCGTGCACCTGCCCGAACTTCTTGTTGAGCCCGCGCACTTCGAGCATCAACCGGCTGCTGTTTTTCTGATTTTGAGACAACAAAACCCCTTTCCCCGGCAGCGGCACGATGTTATTGACTGGTCCGCCGGGATACTTTGAGTACGTTTAAAAACGTAAAATATTGTCGGCAATCGTTTTTTACGACGCCTGTTCCTCGCTCTTCTTCGCCTGAATCGCGGCACGCATCTCATGCGCGATCGTCTTTATTTCCTGCAGGTATTTACGCGCACGTGTCCCGGCGGCTTTGTTGCCGCGCTCAAACTTCTCGTACTCGTCCTTAAGCGCGTCAACCTTACTCAAAAAATTTTGTATGGACATCTTATACTGCCCCCTTTTAAAAATTGTGTTTATGGGTATGTGATTTGATACAATGGTGATTAAAATAATATTTGCGCATTCCATACGCAACTTTTTTTTAACAAAGCCCGCGTATCAACTATCCAACTTCGGCGGGGCAAATGCTTTGATGTTGAGTCCGCACCCGCCCGCGCTCTTTCCGTGGTGGAAAAAATTTGTTTTTTGTTGTGGGATTGTAGTATATTTGTACTGTGGGGTTCCCTAGAAGCCATTTAATCTCAACCGACAGGAGATAAACCTATGGACATGAATACGTACATAAGCGTTGCTGTGAACGTTTTGGTTTTGTCTGTGGTGGTTTTTCTTATAGCGAAACTTCTGCCGGCTATCCGTATGAAAAGTTTTGCCACAGCCGTCGTGGTAGCGGTTGTGTATAGCGTCATAAACATCCTTTTAGAGCGGCTCATGACGCGCCTGCCCATGCCCGGAATACTCAAAGAGGCGTACGTCATCGGCCTGATACTGGTGTTGCTCAACGCGCTGATGCTCAAGGTTACCGAGATGCTGATCAGGGATTTCAAAATAAAAAATTTCGGCTGGACGCTTTTAGCGTCACTTTTGATAACGGTGTCGTTTTGGCTTATCACTAAATATCTACTCCCGCTGACAGGCGTTTTATGACCGCTCACATATCCGATATATTAGGTCAAAACCGCATATCGTTCAGCTTCGAGTTCTTTCCGCCCAAAGACCTCGCCGCTTCCGAGCGGCTGTTCCAGTCTATCTCGGAGTTAGTCCCGCTGCGGCCGGCCTTTGTCAGCGTAACCTACGGCGCCGGCGGGAGCACCGTTGACCTGACTCACGACCTCGTCATGCGGATTCAGCGCGAGACCGGTTTGACGGTTGTCAGCCATTTGACCTGCGTGGGGACAGCGCTCGAGGGGATACGCGGAATACTCGATTCGTACCACAACAGCGGCATCCGCAACATCATGGCCCTGCGCGGCGACATGCCGAAAGACGGCAATACCGCCCCCGCAACGGATTTCACCTACGCCTCCGACCTCGTCGCCTACATCAAGAAAAATTACCCCGACATGGGCATAGGCGTAGCCGGCTTCCCCGAGGGCCATCCCGAAACGCCCAACCGTCTAAAAGAGATCGACTACCTGAAAGCCAAAGTAGACGCCGGCGCGGACTACATCTGCACGCAGCTATTTTTCGACAACCGCGACTTCTACGATTTCCGCGAACGCTGCGAATTAGCCGGAATAAAAATCCCCATCATAGCCGGAATAATGCCCGCCACAAACCGTAAGGGGATGAACCGGATGGCAGACTTAGCCCTTGGCGCCCGCTTCCCCGCGCGCTTACTCAAAGCATTTTCCAGAGCCGAAAACGACGACGCCCGCTTCGAAAACGTAGGCATCCACTGGGCCGCCGAACAAGTTAGAGATTTGGTTGATAACGGTGTAAAAGGTATCCAATTTTTCACACTCAATAAATCAAAAGCTACCCTCAAAATCTACGAATCCTTAGGGATAACGGATTCGATGGGTTTGTTGTGATGGAATGCGAAATGCGAAATTAAAAAAAAAGATTTTGCTTTTGACTTAGCCCCCTGTAAGGGGGTTGGGGGTGTTAATGTATCGGGGCGTTGCGGGGTGTCCCCCGCAGAGGGGGTAGCGGAAAACAAAATATTATTGAACGTCTTTTTGTTCAATAATATTTTGGTTGGAGCGTGGGGGAGACTTCCCCCCTTATTTTGATTTTAAGATTTTGATTTTATTTTTATTTTCACAAGGAGCAATACAATGTCATTTGATGTAATGTCTTTCATGGATCAATTAAAAACCCGTAACCCGGGCGAACACGAGTTTCACCAGGCGACCGAAAAAATCGTCCGCTCCCTCGCCCCGTTTCTCGACAAAAACCCCAAGTACGCCAAAGCCAGAATCCTCGAAAGGATGGTCGAGCCCGAGCGCACCCTCATCTTCCGCGTCCCCTGGGTCGACGACAAGGGCGAGGTGCAGGTCAACCGCGGCATCCGCGTTCAGATGAATTCGGCGATAGGGCCTTACAAGGGGGGGATACGCTTTCATCCGTCCGTCGGCCTCGGCACCATGAAATTTTTGGCGCTTGAACAGACGCTCAAAAATTCGCTCACCACGCTGCCGCTCGGCGGCGGCAAGGGCGGGGCGGACTTTGACCCCAAGGGTAAATCGGACAACGAGGTGATGAGTTTCTGCCAGTCGTTCATGGCCGAGCTTTTCCGCTACATCGGCGCGGATACGGACGTGCCGGCGGGGGATATCGGCGTGGGGGCGCGCGAGGTGGGGTATATGTATGGCATGTACAAGAAGCTGGTGAACGAGGTCACCGGGGTTTTTACCGGAAAAAAAATCGGCTGGGGCGGAAGTCTTATCAGGCCGCAGGCTACGGGGTACGGCTGCGTTTATTTCTGCGACGAGATGCTGAAAACCCGCAAGCAGGGGTTTGAGGGCAAGGTTGTGGCGATAAGCGGGTCGGGCAACGTGGCACAGTACGCTTGCGAAAAAGCAACGCAGCTTGGCGCGAAGGTGGTGACGCTGTCGGACTCAAACGGTACCGTTTACGATCCTGACGGAATCACCGCGGAAAAACTCGCGTTTGTGATGGAGCTTAAAAACGTGAAACGCGGCAGGATAAAGGAATACGCCGGTCATTACAAGGTTCAATATATGGAAAACGCGCGTCCGTGGGGCGTTAAGTGCGACATTGCCCTGCCGTGCGCGACGCAAAACGAGCTTAATGGCGACGAGGCCGCCGCGCTCCTTAAAAACGGCTGTATCTGCGTGGGCGAAGGCGCTAACATGCCCTCGACGCCCGAGGCTGTGGAACAGTTTGTCGGCGCGAAAATCCTCTATGCTCCGGGCAAGGCGGCTAACGCCGGCGGCGTGTCTACAAGCGGTCTCGAGATGACGCAAAACAGTATGCGCATGTCCTGGACAAAGGATGAGGTCGACCAAAAACTCGGCGCCATAATGAAAGCGATCCATGCCCAGTGCTGCGACTACGGCGGGGAGGGAGGCTGCGTCAACTACGTCATCGGCGCGAACATCGCTGGGTTTGTTAAGGTGGCGGACGCGATGATCGATCAGGGCGTTGTTTGATGTTTGCGGGGGCGGGCGGCCGGAAAGCTGCCGCCTCGCTCTCCACAAATGGCCGTTATGTCCATCTCGGCGCGGAGTTTGGCGATCCGCTCCTCCGTCGAGCGGTTGTTACCTGTCGGCAATAATCACTTCCCCCCCGACCATCACGAACGATATTTCATGGTCGGACAACAGCAATGTTTCCAGAATATCGTCGCCGTCGTTGTAGGGAAAGCGTACGCCTATGATGTCGGCGTGTTTTCCGGGGCTGATGGTTCCTAATTTGTCTGACGCTCTCAGTGCTGCCGCCGGATTTTTTGTTACCCAGGATAGCATCTCCGCCGCGCCGATGTGCGGGTAGGCCGTTTTCAGGCGGAAGAGGTCGTCGAAAAGGTTCATTTGGCCGGCGGGCGTCATCCCTTCCGTTCCTAAGCAGATTTGGAAGCCGCGTTCGCGGGCGACCTCTATGGGGAAGCTTTTGTGGCTTGTTTCCGCCCCGTAGTTTGGGCAGAGTGTAAAGAATGCCCGCTTGGCCGCAAGGAGCGCGAGCTCGTAGCCGGCCGCGTAGTTGCAGTGGAAGAGGATCGCGCGGGAGGGGAGCAGCCCCTCGGCGAGCGCGAACTGTACCGGCGTATAGCGGGCGCTGCCGGCGGGCCAGGGCTTTTTTTGTGTCAAGTTCAAAAAAAACTCCCCGTTGAGTTCACAAAAGGCTTGCAGCTCCTCGGCGCTCTCGGCGATGTGGCAGCTCCAGAGGCAGCCAGAATCGTTGCAGTATTCTATGAGCTTGCGGTGATGGCGCGGTTCCAGCGAGTAGAGCGCGTGCGGGCCGATTCCGTACTTGAAAGCCGGCCCGGCCTCCATCCACTGCCGCACGCGGTTGATGTCGTCTTCTAAAAATTGGTCGTCGGCCACCTCCATTATAATCACCGAGCGGATGGGTTCGTCCGCCAAAACCGAAGCGGAGATGCCGGTGCGGGTGCTGTCTACGACAGTAGTTACGCCGTGAGAGAGCAGTTCCCGCACGCAAAGCCTGATGCCTCTGCCGATTTGTTCGGTGGTGAGTTGCTCCATCCGCGAGTATTTTTTGCCGCTCCACGCGGTGAATGTTTCATCGTACTCTTTCCTGAAGCTCCGAATCGGGCTTTCCTCGAGGTGGGTGTGCATGTTGATGAGGCCGGGCAGGAGCAGTATGTCGCCGAGGTTCACAAGCCGGTCGTTTCCGCTACGCTTTATCATCCCGCGCGGGCCGACGTCGGCTATTACGCCGCCGCGGACGGAAACAGCGCCGTTGAGAAGCGTCTCGCCGGTTTCGAGGAGGATGTGTTTTGCGAAGTAGACGGTGTTCATTAATGAAAAATAATTATCAGCACGGGTTTTTTTGTTGTTTTTTTAATGCCGTTGGCGATTTTTACGTTGGGGCGGTTTCAAAAACAAAAAAGGCACCGGTTTTGCCGATGCCCATTTCTTGGAGCTGAGGGGACTCGAACCCCTGGCCCTCAGACTGCCAGCCTAATGCTCTACCAACTGAGCTACAGCCCCGAGAAAATTTCAACGATACCATAAAATAATTTAATGTACGCCGCATGTCAATAGTTTTATGAAAAAAAAACTAGCGGGCGGGAGAATCGAAATATTTTCATCAAATCTCCCAAACAGAAATCGTGTTTGCCGACTTTGTCAGCGGGAAGTTTTCTTTTGTTTGACAGATCAGGGAGTCGTATCCGACATCCGCGATTTGGGCGAGGGCATTGAACGCCTGGCTGACCGATAAAAGCTCACACTGTCGGGAAAGGCTTAAATTATCATCCTCGCTCACCATCTTCCGCCTCACAGAAGGTTCAACTTCTTCAAGTTTTTAAAAAAAGTTGATGTCTACGGCTTGCTCGCCGATCTGGTGCGCCAACACCTCGTTTTGGAGACGCAGACGCTCAATTTCCTCATGTTCGGTCGACTGACGGCCAAAAATGCCGGGCGCAAGCTCCAAAAACTTAGAACGCCACTGCATTATCAGGTTCGGATGTATGGATTAACAAATATTTCACAAACCAGTTGATACGCCCCCGCCCCATCGATTATATTATTTAATGGCGAAGCAATTGTTTTTCCGAAAAAGTAACACTTTTGATTGTCACAAAGGGAAAAAAATATGAAACGTCAATACAAACAAAACAGTGTTACATTTAAAGTGATTTTACTATTGTGTCTAAGTAGCATTCTTTTAGGAGATACGCCTCAACGGCAGACTCCTCCAGGAAAATGGATCGATTGTTCTATTGCAGATGATGTAACATTAACGACAATGACTGTATTTATGGGGGGAAAAGAAAGCTTTTGTATTGACACGATAGTTATTAAAGATATAAATTTGCGTGTCAAAAGATCTGATTGCGAGGAACTTATGGGTGGCTGTATGTGCTATCCTCAATTACGCCCCGGGAGGTCAATGCTAAACGATACAGATACTTTGGTCTACTTTGGTGACGGACGCGCTTTTTTATGGGTAAGAGAAAATAGAGCCACTTATGTTGCTATTATTGATAGCGTTTCTTTGCGAAAGTTAAGGGAGATATTGATATCGTTTGAAATGAGTTCGGCCAGTTGTATGTGGGAGTGCAGACCAGATTATTTAAGGTTAACGCCGGAGATTGTGATGGCGTCTGAAATGATTTCGGATTGTGTATGGAAGTGCAGGCCAGATCGTTTAAGGTTAATGCCGGAGACGGTGATGACGTCGGAAATAGACACAAATGCTACTGTAGCGGCAGATATTAACATTCCAACGGGAACTGCTGCGACGGTAATGACAAACGTCGGCCCTCTTGAAACAGTTACAATTGGCGGTAAGACGTGGTTGAAGAAAAACCTCAATATCGTGACTGATGGTTCCTGGTGCTATCATAAAAAACCTGACATGTGCGCCAGATACGGCAGGCTATACAATTGGGACGCAGCGGTGAAGGCTTGCAACGCTCTTGGAGACGAGTGGCGTTTGCCCGATACTGCCGATTGGAACGCATTGATTGAAACGGTGGGTAGTCGGGAAATTGCCAGTACAAAACTGAAATCAAAAACCGATTGGATATTGGATAGCAGAGGAAATACTCCTGTTGGCACAGATACCTTCGGTTTTTCGGCACTGCCTGGTGGTTGCCGCGCCCAACTTAGAGACAACAAGTTTGATGTTGTCGAAGGTACTGAGTTCGGCTATATCGGCGAATACGGCTATTGGTGGAGTGCCACAGAACGGTTCGAATTCAGTGAAACCGCATACTTTCAAATCATGGGTTTCTACGGCGAACACGTAGGTTTGAGCAGATTCCATAAGGGTTTAGGATTTTCGGTTCGTTGTATGCGCGATTGACGCAGGAACGGCAATAGCTTTTTTGACTCTTGCATTCAAGATATGGTTGGCAATGAAAACAGGGATGTTTCTAGAGAATATACCCAAGAAAAATATCATTGTCATGCGAGAAGTCAGCTTTTAAAATCTTTGGAGTGTGACCGGTGAGTCCCGACAGGCAGGTAGCTTATTCTGTCGGGGCTTTTGTTCTATAAAAAAATTGTCTATATATCACTCCGATTTTAAGGAAAAAATCGCGGTCATCAGTATAGTACGAACGAAATGTTGCCATTCTGCCATCATTCTGTTGAACACTATAGTACACGATGTTCACGGTCACAGGTTCT
>JAITFQ010000113.1 GCA_031281225.1 Chitinispirillales bacterium | reverse complement strand
ATTGTTTCGGTGTCCATAGATGATAATATATATTATGGAACCCACTATAGCTTCAAAAAAATACAAACGGCGCTAATGTCTTTTCAAGCGGACACATATTTACGCAATTTTTCTACGATCTTGTCAATGTCGAGCGGTTTGCCCAAGTGGTCGTCCATGCCTGCCGCGAGACAGGCGTCTATATCTTCCTTAAAGACGTTTGCGGTCATTGCGACTATGGGTAATTTGCCGCGCAGCCGCGGGGGCAGGGCGCGGATGCTCCGCGTAGCCTCAAGCCCGTCCATTTGCGGCATTTGAACATCCATAAAGACAATATCGTACCTGTCGGGATCGGCGGTTACCATATCAAGCGCTTCCCTACCGTTTTCGGCGCAGTCAATAATCAGCCCGCTCCCTTCCAAAAGGGCTGAGAGCACTTCCTGGTTTATCAAAATGTCTTCGGCTACTAGAAGCCTCTTCCCTTCAAACTCGCCCGCATTCACCGTATCCGGCTCGCCGCCGTTCATTTTTTCGCATTTGTCCGCGTCCTCTCCGCTTTTACTGCCACGCTTTACTTTTACGGTGAAAATAAACTTTGAGCCCTTGCCAATCTCCGATTCTACACGTATATGGCCGCCCATCATCTTGATAATACGTTTTGTGATGGCGAGTCCCAAACCCGTGCCGCCGTATTCGCGGCTTGTGCCGCTATCCGCCTGCTCAAAAGCCTCAAACAGTTTTTCCTGCTTCTTGGGGGATATGCCTATCCCGTTGTCGCTCACTTCCACCTGAAGTTCGCAAGCGTCACCGACTTCTCCGGCTAGAGAGGCGTCTAGGTGGACTTCGCCGCCCTCGCGGGTGAATTTTACCGCGTTTGAGAGCAAATTTGTTATTATCTGCGCTAGACGCTGGTCATCTCCCACAACGAAGTGCGGTATTTTCCCGTCTATATTGACGGTTAGCAAAAGCTGCTTTTCATCCGCGCGGAAATGGATCACCGCCAGCACTTTTTGCAGCATGTTTTTGAAATTATACTCAATGGGCGCCAGTTCTAATTTGTCGGCTTCTATTTTTGCCATGTCGAGTATGTCGCTTATGACGCCAAGCAAGTGGGAGGACGCGTCGCCTATCTTGTTGAGAGAGTGATTTTTTCCCTCAATGTCCTTCGCTTTCTTTCCTATGGCCGTCATACCGACTATGGCGTTGAGCGGCGTCCGCATTTCGTGGCTCATGTTCGATAGAAAATTACTCTTTGCCTGATTGGCTTCCCGTTCCACCGCAACGATATTTTGAAGCGTTTCCTGATACTCCTTCTCCGCCGTTACATCCTCTACAATCGCGAGGGACGACGGGTCTCCCTGATAATTTATCGTGCTGGACGTAATCCGGGCGATGAACGGCTCACCGCCTAATTTCAGACACTGCATTTCTACGGTAGCGCTGTCCTTTGAGAAAAATTCGGTGACGATGTCAACTGTTTTTCTGCCGTCCGGCTGTATTTCGGGCATAAATTGGAAGCCGTCCTTGCCCGATACTTGATCCTCAAAGGATTTGCAATTGAAAACTTTCAGCGACGCCGGGTTCGCGTAAACCAAAGCTCCGTCCTTGAAGCGCATTATCCTGACCCCAACGGGCAGCATATCAAGTATCATCTGCAGTTTTTTGTGTTCTTCGGCAATGAGCCGCCGCTGCTCTTCCGCCTCTCTTCTTAACTCGGTGACATCCGACGCTATGGTCGCGAACATGTCCGCCCCTATCAAAAACGATGTCCCCGCAAAAGTCCTCATCTCCCCATTCTTTGCTTTTCCGGTAACCTCGTATTGCGACATCCCGCATTCGCCAAGTTCCTTGGCGACTTTGGCCGAGATGTATGCCGCCGTTTCTTCATCAAATGTTCGGCCAATGTAGTCATTCATAAGCTCATCTTGCGAATATCCCGTAATCTCGGCCGCGGCTGGGTTGATGTACAGGCATTCACCGCTAAGTTTTTTGCACGAAATAAAATTTGGCGAGTTTTGCACAATGCCCGACATCATAAGCGGTAAATCAAATTCCCCCTGGGGGACGCTGTTTTTTTTCTCTTCATTAACGCCAAAAAATTCCACCATGTTTCATTCCCCGCATCTTTCATAAGAACCGTTGTAAGGTTGATGATATTTTACACCTGTAAGAAATACGGCGTTACACGCTCACCGCCGCGCTTTCGAGGTTGAGTGTGGGAGAGGCGTCAGCTTTTGCCTGTACGGTCGCCAGCGCCCAAGCTTCACGCAAGGCTTCCAGGTGTTCCAGGACTTCCTCGATTTTGGTTTTGTCGGTTTGGATATTCGCGTCGACCGTCAGGTGGAACATGTAACTGTACAGGTTGAACAGATTAGTCGCAATTTCACCGCCGGCGTCCATGTTTAGCGATACTTGCAACTCTTCCAGCGCGTCCTGAATTTTGAAGATGTGCTTGACGCGCTCCTCTATCATTCTTTTATCGTCGAATTTTTCGAGTGCCAATTTGGCGTGCTTTATGGCGACATCGTAGGTGACGAGGATCAGTTTACCCTGATCTTTTGTTTCCGTCTGTGCGCCTTTGTAGGCGCCGTAGCCTGATTTCATGGTATCTGTAACCCCTTTACCAGCGTGGATTTGGCGGGGGCGGCCTCCTTGCGCCCCGTTATTATATTATCGGCTTTTTTTATGATTGCCTTTAAGGTTTTTTTGTTTCCGTAACGTAGCGGGCGAACGATGTCCGCCCCTGCAATTATCTGTCTTGCAATAATATGTACGGCCTTTGCTCGGATACGCTTCTGTAAGCGGGACGCATGATTCTGCCGCCGCTGATTATCTCCTCTATGCGGTGGGCCGACCAGCCGGCTATCCGGCTTATCGCGAATATCGGGGTGTAAAGCTCCCGCGGGATGTTCAACATGCTGTAAACGAAGCCGGAGTAGAGGTCTACGTTGGGCGACATCACCTTTATATTGCCTTTGAGCTTCGTGAACACGGCGGGGGTGAGCCGCTCGACGGCGCGGAGCAGGTTAAACTCCTCTAAGCACGATTTGGCCTCGGCGAGTTCCTGGGCCTTTTCGCGCAGGACGACCGCGCGCGGGTCGCTGTTGGTGTAGACGGCGTGGCCCATGCCATAAACTAAGCCGGTGCGGTCAAACGCCTCCTTGTTTATGATTTTGCCCAAATAATTTGATATTTCGTCGTCGTCGGCCCAGTCTTTCACGCCCTGCTTGATATTGTCAATCATCCCCGTAACCTTAATATTCGCCCCGCCGTGCTTGGGGCCTTTGAGCGAACCCACCGCGGCGGCCATCGCCGAGTAGGTGTCGGTGTCGGTGGAGGTCACCACGTGGAGCGCGAACGTGCTGTTGTGGCCGCCGCCGTGCCGGGCGTGGGGAACGCGGGCGAGGTCGAGCGGCTCCGCCTCCAGCTCCGTAAAGGAGGAGTCGGGCCGGAGCATGTGCAGAAAATTCTGCGCCGTGCTCATACCGGTCTGCGGCTTGTGGATCACCAAACTGTCGTTGTCGTAAAAGTGCCGCTTAGCCTGATACCCGTAAGCCACAAACGTCGGGAACCGCGCGATAAGCTCGATGCACTGGCGCAATACGTTCCTTATCTCTATGGAATCGGGGTTTTCGTCGAAAGAATAGCTCGCGAGCACCGACCGCGCGAGGCTGTTCATGATGTCGGGCGTGGGCGCTTTTAGAATCATGTTCTCCATAAAACCCTCGGGCAGCTCGCGGCAAATGTCGAGCATACCCCGAAACTGCCTTATCTGTTCCGTGTCCGGCAGCGTGCCGAAGAGGAGCAGATAGGCCACCTCGTTGTACCCAAACCGCTTATCCGCCTGAAACCCATCGACAATATCCTCTACATCGATCCCCCGGTAGCGCAGGCGGCCCTCTTCGGGAATCTTTTGGCCGTCTTCCATTATATAGCCGTGCACGTTGCCGATGTTGGTCAGGCCCACGAGCACGCCGGTGCTGTCCGGCTTGCGCAAGCCGCGCATGACGTTAAATTTCTTGTATAGCTCAGGCTCTACCAAGTTAGCCTTGGCCGCGATGTCGGTAAGTTCGTTTAGGTATTGCGCCTCGAACTCGGATTCAACTCTTTTTGCTGTGGGCATTATTTTTTTTAATCCTTTCCACTAATAAATACGTATATCATAGATTATATAAAATAATATTCGGGCGGACGGTTTGCAAAAACAATTTATTTTTTAACTTTGCCATAATGTATATTCCATGAATTAAGCACCAAACAAAAGGACGGACAAATTTGAACATTCTTCAAAACATAAACTCTCCGGCCGACCTGCGGGCGCTCCCTGTCGACAAGCTCCCCGCCCTCGCCGGACAGATACGGGAATTTCTTGTTGATAACATCAGCCGCACGGGCGGGCACCTGGCGCCGAGCCTCGGCACGGTGGAGCTTACCCTCGCGCTGCACTACTGCTACGACACGCCGGACGACAAAATCGTCTGGGACGTCGGGCACCAGGCGTACACGCACAAGATCGTCACCGGACGGCGCGAGGCGTTCCACACCATACGGCAGCACGGCGGCCTCAGCGGGTTTCCGCGGATTTCCGAAAGCCCTTACGACAGTTTCTCGGTCGGCCACGCATCCACATCCATAAGCGCCGCGCTCGGGCTTGCGCTCGGGCGGGATATTTTGGGGGAAAGCCACTCGGTCGTGGCGGTAATCGGCGACGGGTCGATGGGCGGGGGGCTCGCGTTTGAGGGGCTCAACAATTTGGGCGCGTCAAAAACGGCGATGACGGTCGTCCTGAACGACAACGAGATGTCAATCTCGAAAAACGTGGGCGCGCTCTCTCGCTATTTTACCCGCGTACTGACCGACAAACGGTACAATAAACTGAAAGACTACGTATGGAACCTCCTTGGCGACCGCACAAGCGTCGGCAAGGGGCTGCGCGACGTTATCCGCAGCGTAGACGGCGGAATCAAACATATCATAATCCCCGGAAAATTCTTTGAGGACATGGGGTTACGCTACTTCGGGCCGATCGACGGGCACAATTTTGCGGATTTGCTCGATGTTTTCAAATTCATCAAGGGGCAGTCGAGAGGGCCGGCGCTGGTCCACGTCGTCACCAAAAAGGGCAAGGGCTACCCCCACGCGGAAAAAAACAGGACAAAATTCCACGGTGTCAGCAAATTCACGCCGGAAACGGGCGATTTAGTCGACGGAGGGCAAAAAAAGCCCACTTACAGCAGCGTATTCGGAAAGGCGATGGTTGAGCTGGGGGGGATTGAGAAAAACTTAGTGGCGATCACCGCCGCCATGCCCGACGGCACCGGACTTAGCGAGTTCAGAGACGCGTTCCCCGAAAGGTTTTTTGACGTCGGCATAGCGGAAAGCCACGCCGTGACGTTCGCCGCGGGGCTGGCGCTCAAAGGGTTAAAGCCGGTCGTCGCCATATATTCGAGCTTTTTGCAGAGGGCGTACGACCAGGTGATGCAGGACGTCGCGCTTGACGGGACTAATGTTATTTTCTGCATAGACAGGGCGGGGCTTGTAGGCGACGACGGCCCCACGCACCACGGGATTTTCGACATCTCCTACCTGAACACCGTCCCGGGCGCGGTAATCATGGCCCCCAAAGACGAAAAGGAACTGCGGGACATGATGTTCACCGCCGTCAAGTACGGGGGCGGCCCCGTGTTCATCAGGTATCCGCGCGGAACTGGCAGGGGCGCGCCCGTCGACAATGAATTTGAGGCGATAGAGATATCTTCCCCCAAAACCGTCAAACGCGGAACCGAAATCGCCCTCATCTCCATAGGCGACATGTACGACGACGCGCTCGAAGTGCACGAACTGCTCGCCGCGCAGAACATCAGCGCCGCCCTTATCGACGCGCGGTTCGCAAAACCGCTCAGCGTTGATTTTTACAAAAAAATCTTCTCAAAATACCCGCTGATAGCGACATTTGAGAACAACACCCTGTGCGGCGGTTTCGGCTCGTCGATTTTGAGCCTGTCGTCACAGTTAAACCGTCAAACCCGGATACTGTGCTTCGGGCTGCCGGACAAGTTTATCTCGCATGGCGACGTCGCGAAGATCAGGGCGGAGCTTGGGCTTACGCCGGATGATATTGCCAAAAAAATCAGGGCGGAATTGAAAACAACCGTTAAAAAATAATTACGAAAGATGAGTACGAATAATTAAACATGACCACATCAATACCTAAAAGAAAACCGGCCGCGATAAACGTTATCTGGCTGTATCTTATTCTAATCAGCATATTGGTCGCCGCCTACACCGGCAGGATGGAGTTAGTGGGCAAGGCTTCGTTCGAATCGGCGAGAGGCGCTGTAACCCTCGCGCTCAGCCTCGTCGGCGGGATGGCGCTGTGGCTTGGGATCATGAAAGTCGCCGAGGCCGCGGGGCTTATGCGGGCGATTACGCGGGGGATCAGGCCGGTTATGGTCTGGCTCTTCCCCGATGTCCCCCACAACCACCCGGCCATGAGCGCCATGATAATGAACATGGCCGCAAACATGCTCGGCCTCGGCAGCGCGGCCACCCCGATGGGGCTTAAAGCGATGTCCGAACTCGATAAGCTCAACACGGAAAAAGGGACCGCGACCAACGCGATGTGCCTCTTCCTCGCCATAAATACATCGAGCGTCACCATACTGCCCCTTGGAGTGATAACGATACGCGCCGCCGCGGGGGCCGACAGCCCCGGCGCCATCATCATCCCCGGGCTTTTGGCGTCGATCTGCTCAACCTCCGCCGCGATATTCATGTCAAAACTGTTGAGCAAGCGCAGCAAGGATAACCCCGTCCCCGCCGAATCCGATTCATCCGAAAAAATCGAAATCCCCACCGAGGAGGTCGAACTCTCCCCGCCCGGTATTATCGGAAAAACCATCGCCTGGATCGCCATAGTCGCCTTTATAGCCGCTATCCCCTACTCCATCGCCGAGTTTATAGCGTTCAGCAACAGGTCGGGCCTCGCCGTTGATTTCATGGCCTGCGTGACCGGCGCGTCGACGTGGCTCATCCCGATGCTGATGGGCAGCCTGCTTTTGGGCGGATACCTCTACGGCGTAAAAGTTTACGAGGTCGCCACCGAGGGCGCGAAAGAGGGTTTTCAGGTCGCGATAAGGATCATCCCCTTTACCGTGGCGATTTTTGTGGCGATAGGGATGTTGCGAGCGAGCGGCGCGCTCGACCTGTTCACAGGGTTCGCCGGAAAATACACATCGCTCATCGGCATGCCACCCGAAGTCCTCCCCCACGCCCTGCTGCGCCCGCTGTCTGGAACCGGCGCTTTCGGCTACATGGCCGAAGTCGTACAAAACGCCCCCAACTCATTAGGCGCGTTCGTATCGTCGGTGATGCACGGATCGACCGACACGACATTCTATGTGTTGGCCGTCTACTTCGGTTCCGTAGGCATCCAAAGAACCCGCCACGCCCTCCCCGCCGCGCTGACTTCCGACGTCGTAGGAATCACAATGGCGGTAGTATTCGCGAATCTGTTTTTTCCGGGGTGATTTTAACTAACAAACTTATGATTCCGCCGGCTGTAATTACGATGAGGCCGGCGGAAAACCTATCCGCTCACTCAAACCGTAACGCCTGAATAGGGTTCAGCCTTGCCGCCTTGCGTGCAGGGTAGAATCCGAAAAATACGCCTACGAACCCGGAAAAACAGAGCGACATCACCACCGTCGCCGGCACGAAAACAGCGGCTATGCCAGCCAAATCATCCAACGCCCATATCAATACAACAGACGTAACAACCCCCACCACACCGCCCATAACGCTCAGCACTATCGACTCTATCAAAAACTGCATCAAAATATCCCCCTCCCGCGCCCCAACCGCCATCCGTATCCCGATCTCCCGTGTACGCTCGGTTACGGATACAAGCATGATGTTCATTATCCCAATCCCGCCAACGACAAGCGACACGCCGGCAATCGCGGCTAGAAGCATAGTCATCGTGCGCGAAGTCTCGGTCGCGCGCTCCATTATCTCCGCCTGACTCCTGACGTTGAACGTGTTTTCGTCCGTCACCCTGTGAATCGCCATAAGCGCCGCCAAAACCTGCTCCTGCACATGCGGGATATCATCCATCGTTTCGGTGCTTATCATTATTTGGTCAATAAACCGCGTCCCATTCATCCGCTGCATCACGGTCGTCACCGGCAGCAGCACGATGTCGTCCTGATCGTCACCCATGTTCTGCCCGCGCTCCCTGAGCAAGCCGATCACCCTAACCGGCAGCGTGCCTATGCGGATCGACGCGCCAACCGGATCAATGTTCGGAAACAGTTCGTCGGCAACCGTCCTGCCTATAACCGCCACCTTGCCCGCGCTCCGTATATCCTGCTCCGTGAACATCACGCCGTCGTCTAAATCCCAGTCGCGGATGGCGAGGTAGTCGGCCGTCACACCCAAAGCCGTGGTCTGCCAGTTCCCTACCCCGCCCACAAGCCGCCCGCTCCCCCGCGAAATCGGGGATATTGCCACGATACCGGGCAGATCGCGCAGGCGCTCAATATCCTGCAGCGTGAGTATGCGCCGCGCAACATTCATGCGGACGCCGCTGCGGGCGTTCATCGCCCCTGCCCTGACGGTGAGGACATTAGTCCCCATAGCCTCAATCTGCTGCCTGATCTGAACCTGCGCCCCCTCGCCAATCGCCACCATCACAATAACGGAAGCCACGCCGATGATGATCCCGAGCATAGTCAAAAACGACCTGACGCGGTTGCGCAGGATACTTTTGCAGGCGGTTTTGACAAGGCGTATGGTTCTCACAGGTATAAATATACTGTTTGCCGGAAAAGGATACAAAAAAACGCAACTAGTTTTGGTGTGGAAAACTTCTACCACGGCTTCATGACCGGTGCCCTCTAGTGAAATTCAAACTCACAGAGGACTAATTTTAACACCCGCTTCTATTGAAAATACGCCTGAACTCCTCCAATATCAAAACAAACCGCGGCCCGGGGATTGTCAGGTAATCGCCGGAGAGGCAGTGAGTTTCCATGTTTTTAACGGAGGATAGATTTTTCAGCGATTCCCAATCGCCGCAAGCCGTTTGTTGATTGTGGCTGGAATAGGCAGACGAAATGTCAATTATTATGCCGGGGTTAAGGCGGATGATGGCTTCCGCGGTGATTGCGGGATAGGCTTGCCGGACGTCCGCCAGTACGTTTATACCGCCGGCGGCTTCTATCAACTGATTGTAAAACGACGACGCGCCCGCGGCAAAACACTTGCCGACCGTGCCGCCGCCGATGTTGTCGCGGCCTACACACAGCAAGACTTTGGGGCGGTCAGCATTCGTTGATACCGGCGCTGGTTCCAACTGCCGGCGCAGGGCCCGCGCGAGCGAATCCCCCCTCTCCCCCACTAAACTAGCTTTGGCGATTACCTGTATTGATTCGATAATTTCATCAATGGAATCACTCCCAACGGTTATATAATTGATCGAATATTTGTCAAAAAACGCAACCAAATCCCGCTCCTCTTTAAGGATAACCGCCAAATCGGGCCTAATCCTCAAAATCATCTCATAGTTATAGCTCGCGAGCCCGCCGATTCTGTTTTTTTGGGCGGCTTCGGGGGGATAATTGCAGAATTGCGTCACGCCGGCGATATTTTCGCCCAACCCCAAACTATACAGAATTTCTGTGATGTTTGGGGCGAATGAGATTATTTTTTGGGGGGGCTGCGTTATTGATAAAGACGCGCCGCCATCGGCAGACGAATTTTTACCGCATGAAACACCGCCGCATACGAGCAAGAAAGACGATACCGCCAGCGTCAATATCCGCATATTACTGATTATTTTGCCCTCCGGGCCTGACCGGCATCTGAAATTTTTTGTTTGCCATATCGCTTGGCGCCGCGGCGGCATTCTCGGTAGACGGAGCTGGAACCGGGCGGCGGGGGCCGACGGCGCGCGGTTTTACCTTGGATATGTTTATCGGCACCGCGTAGGCGTCCTCATCGGCGATGGCATAATGGTGCTTTTTTTGGCCGCGTATGAATTGCTGTATATACGGATTGCGCGACTCGCGTATCTCGCCGGGCGTGCCGTGAAAGATAATCTTGCCGTCCTGAATCATCGCCATTTTGTCGGCGATTTTGTAAGCGGAGGCCATGTCGTGCGTGATGATGATTGAAGTCATGCGCAGTTTATCCCGCAACGACAGTATGAGGTCGTTAATTTTGTCGGTCATAATGGGGTCGAGCGCGGAGGTTGGCTCGTCGTATAACATAATCTCCGGCTTCATGACAAGCCCCCGCGCAAGCCCAACGCGGCTGCGCATTCCGCCGGAAAGTTCTGAGGGCATTTTTGTTTTGAACTCCTCTTTAAGCCCGACCATTTCAAGCGATTCGGCTATGAGCTTTGATATCTCCTTTTCCGTCATCTTCGTGTGTTCCCGAAGCGGAAACGCCAAATTTTCCCCCACGTTCATCGAGTCAAACAGCGCCGCGCCCTGAAAGAGTATGCCAAAACGCTTGCGCACTTTGTCGAAATCGGCAGGCTTGGTCGTCGGCGACGAGATCACCTCGTTGTCGAGCAGTATCCGCCCGCCGTCCGGGAACAGGAGGCCGATGATGTGGCGGAACAGAACGGTCTTGCCGCTCCCCGACTGGCCGATGATGCAAAACACCTCGCCTTTGCCGATGGTGATATTGATGTCGTTCAGGACAACATGGTTGCCGAAGCGTTTTTTCAGGTGTTCTACTTTTAGCATAGCGTGACGCGCCTTTTTTTATTGACAAAAAACGGCGGGCGGCAGGTTGCCGCCCCTACATTACCATTACCGCGACGATGAAATCGAATATCAATATCAATACAGCCGAGACGACTACGGCTTTTGTCGTCGCGTTGCCTACCCCCTCCGCGCCGCCTTTGGCCGTAAGGCCGAAATAGGCGCCGGTTATGGCAACTATCGCGCCAAAAACGGTGGTTTTACCTACGCCCATGTACACGTCCCACGGGTTGAAAAACAGCCTCATACCATCCAGATAGGTGTACATCGTCACATCAACCGAAATGGCGACCGTAATCGCCGAGCCTACGAAAGCCATCAGTATCGCCCAAATTGTCAGCACCGGAAGCATAACGACGCAGGCCACCATTTTGGGGACAATCAGATAGCGTATCGGATCAAGCCTCAATACGTTCATCGCGTCAAGCTGCTCGCTCCCTTTCATCGAGGCGATCTCAGCCGCGATCCCCGTGGCCACCCTGCCGGCGAATACCATGCTCGTTATGACGGGGCCGAGCTCCGTCACGGTGGTTTTGCATACGAGCGCACCGAGATAACGCAGCGGGATCATCCCCGACATCTGGTATACGGCCTGCGTCACCGTGGCCGAGCCCAAAAACAGCGCGATCATCGTAACAAGCGGTATGGACTCTATACCTAAAGTATACATGTGTTTAGTTGTAATATCAAGGTTTTTCACTATCAGCGGCACCCGAGCGGTCGTCTGCACGGCAAGCTGGGTATAATGGCGGGTGCCGAGGACGAAAGCGCGGCCTTTGCCGGCCCATCCACGGGCGAAACTGCCTACGAACGCTATGAAACGCAGCGGCGCTATCATATCGCTAATCCTCCGGCCCGTCGGTTCTGTTGGACAAATTCTCGAAACTCGCGTACTCCCGCTGAAACGCGACCCTAACGTCGCCGATAGGGCCGTTTCTCTGCTTTCCGATAATTATCTCCGCCAAACCCTTGACGGTGGGGTCTTCCTTTTTGTAAACTTCTTCGCGGTAGACAAACATGACAAGGTCGGCGTCCTGCTCTATCGCCCCCGATTCCCGCAAGTCTGAAAGCAGCGGCCGGCGGTCGGTGCGGCTCTCGACCGCCCGCGAAAGCTGGGAAAGCGCGATGAGCGGCACATCAAGCTCCCTCGCAACCGCTTTGAGCGAGCGGCTTATCTGCGAAATATCCTGCTGGACGCTGTCCGACTTCACGCTCGGGCTCATAAGCTGCAAGTAGTCTACAATAATAAGCCCCAAATTGTGCTGCGCCTTGAGCCGCCTCGCCTTGGCGCGAAGCTCAAGCACGGTGATGGCCGGCGTATCGTCTATAAAAAGCGGCGCCTCCGACAACGGCCCGGACGCGAGGTTCAAATCCGTATACTGATCCCTGTGAAGCGCCCCTTTCCTGAGCGCGTGCATACTCACGCGCGCCTGCGAACAGAGCATCCGCTCGACAATCTGATCCTTGGACATTTCAAGCGAAAAAATCGCTGTGGTATGCTTCGCCTTTACGGCCGCGTGCAACGCTATCGACAGGCAAAACGCGGTTTTCCCCATAGAGGGCCGCCCGCCGATAATCACTAGATCGCCCCGCTGAAGCCCCGTCGTCATGTCGTCAAGCTCGATAAAACCGGTAGGCACCCCGTTAACGCCGCCGCCTTTCGTATAACTCTGAATCCTGTCAAACGCCGGCTTGAGCAACTGCCCGATAGACTCAAACTTGTTTTTAATCCGCGACTCGGAGATGCTGAAAATCTTGCCCTCCGCCGCGTCCAAAACCTCGTGAGCCTCAAGCTCGCTGGAAAAACATTCTGTGGTAATCTCCGCCGAAGCGGAAATTAACTGCCGTAAAACCGCTTTTTCCCGAATAATCCCGGCGTAATACTGCACGTTGCCGGAAGTCGCCACATTCTCCGCAAGCTCGCCGAGATAAACTTCCGCGCCAACCTCCTCAAGCCACTCCTTTTGACGCAGTTTTTCGGATACCGTGATTATATCAACCGGCGAATTTTTGTCCGAAAGCTCCCGCATGGAGATAAAAATCTTCGAGTGGGAATCCAAATAAAAACTGTCCTCGCTGAGCAATTCGAGCGCGACATCGACGGCTACGGTGTCGATGAGCATGGAGCCGAGGACGGTGCGCTCCATGTCGAGGGCTTGGGGGGGAACGCGGTCGGCGATGTGGGGGGAGACGGCCGCCGCTTTTTTTGCTTTATATTCCCGTTTTTTAGGCTCTGATAGCATAGCTTTATCCTAAGTTCATAACTTTTTTCAGGTCGTCCCAGGCGCCATAGCGGTACTGTGTTTCCGTTAGCAGCAGGGAAAGGCTATACGTTACTATAACCGGTTTTTCCCTGTATGAATGATTGGCGGCTCGTAACTGTTCAATGTCGCTGTCATTCTCTAAAAGAAAATTCGCGGACGGCTGCCCGAATATTAGTAGTGCTTTCGGTTCGATTATATCCATTTGCTTATCGAGGATTGATTTGCATATCCCCGCGTATTCCTTATCAAACCCGTCACCATCACTACTGTTGACATCTCTGCATTTTTGTATATATGTCGCGAAGACATTTTTTTTCAGGTCCAGGGCCATTTTATTCAGCATGTTGCCGAAAAGCTGGCCAGCTTCGCCTTGGAAAGCCAAACCGGCGGCTTCGTCTTGCGGAGTTGGAGCGTCGCCGATGACGAATAGCGTTCCGTCGGCGCTGCCTGAACCGAATACGACTTTGGCTCTGTTTGCAGACAGCGCACAGTTGCCGCACTTGATAACGTCACGGTAAAGTTCCGCGAGTTTTTCCCGCTTTATTGACGATACAGGCGGCGCGCTGTCCAAAACCGGCCTCTCGTATCTCTCTGCGCCAAGAGCGTCGACCGTCCTGATTTTCGACAATTTCGAAAACGGCGACGCGCCGGCGGCAGCCGGTTTTTCACTTGCTTGGCGGCGCATGTCATATCCACCCGCTCCCCCGCCGTCATATTCCCCGTATCCGCCCCCTCTCGACACCTGCGCCGCCGCGACGCGCGGCTGTCCGGTAGCTTTGCCAACGTCGAGCAAACCCTTCCTGACGTCCGACCCGCGCTCAAACACAAACTCATCAACGCCAAGGTCACGCTGGCATTGCAGATACGCCGTCAATAATGAATGTATACTACCGGTCATGGCAATATCCTGAATTTAACGGGTTGGCACCACTACCGTCCAATAACGTTTTGTGTTCATCATCTCAATATACGTTATTGTCGCAGGTTATGTCAAATATTTCGGCATATCGAGTTTCGTCTTTTTCACGCTAACAATTTTGTCACCCCGAATGATATCAATCATATCATCGACAACATATACATAGACCTCCGCACCTTAATCGGCTTCCTCCCTTTCGACCACGACAGCCGGCACTTGCTTTTCCAGTTGAACGTTGGCGCGGGGTGGGTATTCTGACCCCCGCCCACCCGTCGCCGGCAGTCGCGGCCGAAGTCAACGTAGCGGGGTAGCATATTTTTAAGCGGAGCGCAAGGCAATATTTTTTTTCACCCCTTTGCGCTCCGCGTATATTATATTGTAGTTATGATTAGAAGAAGATTACCTATCGGCGGCGTACAGGTATTTCGCGAGCTTCGCAGGGATTATGATGTGTACGTGGATAAGACTCGGCATGTCTATGAGATGGCGTCGCGCTACAAAACCGTATTTTTGGCCCGCCCTCGCCGTTTCGGGAAGTCGCTCTTATGCTCGACTATAGCGTCGCTGTTTCGGGCTGAAAAGGAGCTGTTTGAGGGTCTGGCGATAGCGGGGATGGATTGGGAGTGGAAGGTTCATCCAATAATCCATATCGGATTTGGACACGGCGACTTTACGGACAACGGGGTTGAGGCGCTGAATATTATTATAGAGCGCGAGTTAGACAGCATTTGTGATACTTACGGCATATCCGTGAAAAAAACCGGCGATATTTCCGACCTGTTTGTCCGCGTTATTACTGAACTCGCCCAAAAAATAGGTATGCCCGTCGTAATAATAGACGAATACGACAACCCGCTTTTAAATACTATTGATCAGCCGGAGCTAAATAAAAGGCTGCGGGAAAAGTTAAAGGGATTTTACAGCGTCATCAAGCAATACGGAGAACACATCCGTTTCGCATTCATCACCGGCGTGACGAAATTCGCGCAGGTCAGCGTTTTTTCAGGGATGAATCAGCCTCAAGACATCTCCATGATGGCCGAATATTGCGATATTTGCGGAGTGACGCAGGAAGAACTGGAAAACGTTTTCGCGCCGGAGATAGACAGTTATGCCGAGAAATATGGCGGCAGAGAAAAATATTTGGACAAGTTGAGAGGATTTTACAACGGATATTGCTTTACAAAAGACAAGATTTCGGTATACAACACCTACGGGTTGTTAAACCATTTCGAAAACTCCGCAGACTTCACCCCCTACTGGAGCATGAGCGGGATTCCGTCGTTTTTGCTGAAATATTTGAAAATGAAGAGTAGCGACATCGTCGAGATAGAAGAGGCGCAGATGAAAGCCGGCAGTTTCGCCGATTACAGAGACGACACGATTACCCTATTCCCGCTCCTCTATCAAGCCGGATACCTGACCATTACGGATTACGATGAGAGAACCGGGATATACAAACTGAATTACCCGAATATTGAGGTCCGCCAAACATTCGCCGAATTTTTATCGGGCAATTATTCCAAATCGCATGGCATTTTTAACGACTCCCTCGCCATTGACTTTATAGACGCCCTGCTTGCCGGCAACGTAGACGAATTTATGGATTTGCTGAAATGGTACCTCCAAACCGTCGACTACTCCTTGAGTAGCAAAATCACCGAGTTTTACGTTGAATTTGCCGTTTCCAACATAATCAACATGCTCGGCCTGCGTTGCGTCAACGAAGTCCACACCGCAAATGGAAGAATGGACTCAGTGATTCACGCGGGAGAGTACATATATATAATTGAATTCAAAGTCGACAAGCCGGTTGAGAAAGCCGTAAGACAGATAAGAAGAAAAGACTACGCGCTCATCTTCGCGAGGGAAGGTAAAAAAATCATAAAAGTCGGCGTGGTTTTCAACAGGGAGACGCGGAATATTTTG
>JAITFQ010000043.1 GCA_031281225.1 Chitinispirillales bacterium | reverse complement strand
TTCTGTATCTCAATGAGTATTTGCTGCTTTTCACCGGCTTCGTTCAGTATCGTAGCGCAGTAATCGAGGCGGATAGACCTCGGGAACTTGTCGTTTTCGGCCATAGGCCTGTTCCGTTCAGTCATATTCAGCTCAACTTCGAGTACCTCAGTCCCCAAAAGCGTCCCAATTATCGCCTTGGCAACGTCAGGGTCTCGCACAAGTTCCTTAAAGGCGGTATCGTAAAGCGGGTTGGCTATTATCATGGTTTTGGCCCCTTTCTCTCTTTTTCAATAAAAATACTTTATGCCGCGGGCCTGGCGCAAGTTTTTTGAGGTTTGCGGTTGGGCGGGGAAGAGGGAAAAGCTGGGGCCAGTCCAAGTCGACTGGAAAAGCGATACCCTGAAAAGCTACGATGGCGAAACAATCAAAATTATAAAATAATTGAATTGGAGGCAGGAGGGATATATTATATTGTAGGGGAGGGGCAGTCTTTGGCCTGCATCCCCGCAATGCAGTTGGCGGTGAGCGGTGAGTTGGCTAACCATTCCGCAGTAAAAGAGGTTTTTTAATATATGCCAGACAAACTTTCTTTTCGTCTCATAGCCACCGACGCGGTCTCGGCTGCTCGGGCGGCTACTTTTTCTACCGCGCACAGCACGGTCGAAACGCCCATATTCATGCCAGTCGGCACGCAGGCCACCGTAAAATCAATGTCGCCGCTTGAACTCAGGCAGTGCGGGTGCCCGATTATACTCGCGAATACCTATCATTTGCACCTCCGGCCGGGGGCGGGGCTGATCCGGGAGGCGGGGGGGTTGCACAAGTTTGAGAGCTGGAACGGGTCTATCCTGACCGACAGCGGCGGGTTTCAGGTTTTCAGTTTGCGGGATATATCGAAAATAACCGACGACGGCGTTGAGTTTCAGTCCCACATTGATGGCTCGCGCCATTTTTTCTCCCCCGAAAAGGTGATGGAGATACAGCATGATCTCGGGGCCGATATAATCATGGTGTTCGACGAGTGCCCGCCGTCCAACGCGGATCCGGTAAAGATAAAGGCGGCGGTCGACCGTACGCTCGTTTGGGCGAGCAGGTGCCTTGAAAAACATCAAAATCTCCACTTTCACCACGGATACCCGCAAAACCTTTTCGGCATTGTGCAGGGCGGTGTTGTGGAGCCCTTGCGGGAATACTGCGCACGCGAACTTGTGGCGATGAACTTCCCGGGATACGCCATAGGCGGGCTGGCGGTGGGGGAGGAGATGAAGACGATGTACAAGATCGCGGCGTACACGGCGGGGCTGTTGCCTGAGGACAAGCCGCGCTACCTTATGGGCGTGGGCACGCCGATAGACATCCTCGAGTGCATATCGGCGGGGGTCGACATGTTTGACTGTGTCCTGCCTACGCGCAACGCGCGCAACGGGTCGGTGTTTACAAGCGCGGGCAAGCTCAACATCCGCAACGCCGCCTACACGCGGGATTTCGCGCGGGCGCTCGACGAAAATTGCAACTGCTACGCTTGCAGCAATTTCAGCCGCTCATACATCAGGCACCTCTATATGGCGGGGGAGATTTTGGCCATCCGCCTGATGACCCTGCACAACATTCATTTCTACATGGAATTGGTAAAAAACGCGAGAGAACGGATCATCGACGGCACGTTTAGTGAGTGGAAGAGGGAAATGATTGTAAAAATGGCGAACGATGCTCAATAAAATTTCCGTGAATACGTTAATTTTATATAATAGAGTCAGGAGCCAAAACCCATGTTCAAAATTATCTCGTCGCGAGTGTTTACGCTATTCGTCCCCGTTGTGGCGTTGACGCTCATTTTTTTCGCTTTCGCTAACTACCACCGTTCCGCACACCCGAATCTCAATGTTATGATTCCTCTATTGGGGTTGATGTCTGTGGTGTTTGGGATTTACTCCCTCAATGTGTGGCGCCTCAAGAAGATGGTGGAGAAGATGGACATGATGAACAAACGCTCCGCCGAGCTTTTGGAGGCCACCGAAAGCGCGAACCGCTCCAAGAGCGACTTTTTGTCGCGGATGAGCCACGAAATACGCTCCCCGATGAATGCCATTATCGGCATGACGCAAATAGCGAAATCTACAGATAAACTTGAAAAAATCAGCGATTGCTTGAAAAAAATCGATAACGCGTCGAGGCACCTTTTGGCGCTTATAGACGATGTGCTCGACATGTCGAAGATTGAAGCCAACAAGTTTGAATTGACTGCCGAAGAATTTTCTTTGGAAAAAACACTTAATAAAATTTACGATATGATGAGCGTAAAAGCGGAGGAAAAGAAGCAAAAACTGACGTTGAGCGTTGATAAAAACATCCCCGAATATATCGTGAGTGACGAGCTGAGGTTCTCCCAGGTCGTCGCGAATTTAGTCAGCAACGCCATAAAGTTCGCCGGCGAAAATGGGAATATAGATATCGCCGTCAGCGAGGTTGAAAGTGTTGGGAAAGAGCGCATTATTAGGGTGGACGTCAAGGATAACGGGATTGGGATGACGGAGGAGCAAATCCTGAAGTTGTTCAAGCCGTTTGAGCAGGGCGACAGCAACATCACGCGCAAGTTCGGCGGGACCGGCCTCGGGCTTGCGATAAACAAGCGGATCGTCGAGATGATGGGCGGCGATATCTGGGTAGAGAGCAGACCCGACCGGGGCAGCGTCTTTTCATTCACCATCAAAGTGTCAGGGAGCGCTTTGCCCGTCGGCGGCGTGGGAAAAAATGAGCGCGAGAAACGCGTTGTTCAGGCGAAAAACATAAGAATTTTGGTGGTCGACGATTCGGACGAAGCCAACGAATACATGGCGCACACCCTCGGTATCCTCGGTTTTAAGTGTGAGCGGGCATGCGACGGCGCAGAGGCGGCGGAGATGGCCGTGAAAGCAAAGGGGGAGGGCCGCTCCTACGATATAATATTCATGGATTACATGATGCCTAAGCTAAACGGGATAGAAGCCGCGAAGAAGATTAGGGAGATAACCGACGAAAACATATTCATGGTGATGGTTTCCATCTACGACCGGAAAGCGTTCGAAGAACAAGCGCGCGAAGTTGGCATAATCAAGTGCGTATCCAAACCAGTTTCGCCCTCTACAATCCTCGACTCAATAAACGAGGTAGTGCCGTATATTATCAAAAACAACGACGCCGCCATCGCTCCGCCGACCGTCGATCTTGAAGGGTGCACGATACTGCTGGCCGAGGATATAGAGATAAATAGGGAGATCGTGGCCGCCTATTTGGAGGATACAAAGGTTTTGATTGAGTTCGCGGTAAACGGAGCGGAAGCGGTTGAAAAGTTTGAGGCCAATCCGGATAAATACGATATAATACTAATGGATATACAGATGCCCATTATGGACGGTTTTGAAGCCACAAGGCGCATACGCGGAATGGGTATTCATAAAGCGAAACTGATACCGATAGTCGCCATGACCGCGAACGCGCTGAGCGAAGATGTGCGCAAGTGCATGGAAATCGGCATGAACGACCACATCGCGAAGCCAATAGACCCCGATATGTTGATTCTCAGGCTGAAAGACTATTTTTTCATGAAAAGTTATCTGAACTGGGACATTTGTTAACTTTTATAACTTTCTGTTTTTCCAATGAATTTTCGGCCTGAATACCAGCAAAAATCCAAAGATGGCGGTTTCGATCATCATAAAAACATAGTAGAGCGGGTAAAACAGCTTTGGGGCGGGGGAGCGGTTTTTGCGGAATGATATTGTGAGGAATGCCCACGTCAATAAAAAGTTCAGCGCGCTAAGCGCCATAATCATACCCGGCAAAATCCCCGCCCCAACCGCGGAGATCAAAAAACAAAAATTCTGAACAGTCAGCAAACAACCCGCCGCAAACAGCCCGCCCCCCGGCCGCAGCCCGCCCGCCGCCCAGCGCGTCATTTGGCTCATGAATTGTTTTTTTGAACGCGACGGATAGGTTTTGGCGGTTGGAGAAAACGGCTCCGCTGCTGCCGTCCTGAACCCTTTCTTCCTCATTGTCTCCAACAGCGCCCTATCCTCGACAATGGAGTAGCCGATGCCGCGCTGCCCGCCGCATTTCACGTAGCTCTCCTTTGTGACGAGTATATTGTTCCCCATGCAGGAGCCGGTGATGAGGTTTAGTTTTGATATGGCGTATGCGAATGCGAACAGAAATTCCAGTTGATAAGATTCAAAAACGGTAAACAGTCTAGAGTTTTTGTTAATGACGGACGTATGGCCGAAAACGAGGTCGGAACCTGTTGATAGATGGGAATTGACAAGAGATTCTATCCACTCCGGCGCGAGAATCATATCAGCGTCCGTCAACGCAATCAACGGATGCGACGATTCGGCGATACCGAGGTCGAGAGCTTGCTGCTTGCTCGTCAGACGCACATCGTTTGACAATTGTAAGTTAATGATTTTAATAGAAATGTTGCCGTTGTGTTGACAATATTTGTTAATGATGACAACCCCATTATCATCCGACTGATCATTAACAAGAATAACCTCCGCCGCTCCTTTATACGATTGATTTTCAAGTGATTCGAGAAGCGCTCGCAGATTGCTCTCTTCGTTTCTGAATGGTATGACGACCGACACGCCGGGAAGTCCGCCGCCGCTACCATTGCCGCCGTAAACCGGCCCCCTAACCCCAGCTTTCCTGAATAGCGTGCCGGTCAGTACGATAATCGCTAGCCCATACAGCGAAAGTATTCCGGGCAAAATCAGCGTAATAAAAAAAAGCATGTTAGTATCCCTGTGACGTAGAAACAAAATTCAAAATAAAATTTTACTCTTGCATTGCGTAATGAATTACCATAATATATATTATAGGTAATAACACATTCCTGATTGGGGAGTTTTTGTAGATGAAAAAAACATTTGGCAAGTGTGTCGCAGCCTGTTTGGCGGTGAGTTTGGTATTGTCGCTCAATGCCCCCGCGTTCGCTCTTGATGACGGGGACAGTTGGGAAGACTGGGAGGATTTTGACGCGTCGCAGCCGGTTTTTGATGTTCCGGAGCCTCCTCCGCCTCCGCCGCCCCCTCCGGCCGCTGCTCCGTCGTTTGATACGCCGTCTTTCGGTGCGCCCGCGGCTTCGCCGGCACAGCAGGCGGTTACCCCGCCCCCTCCGGCACCGTCGGCATTTGTTGACCACGATCTAGAGCTGTTCGCCACCCCGCCCGCCGAGGACCCGACTGGTTACGTCAGGGTTGTCAGGCATATCCGCGAGGGGGTCAGCGAGTCTCAGGACGCGGTGATTGAAGGGTTGCAGATTTCCGTTGAACCTGGCACCGCCGAAGACGAGATAGTTGTGACTTGCTACTTTATTTTCAGGGACAGGCCGACGAGTTATTTTTACGACATTGACCGCAAGGAGCGCACGTTATCGTTTGAGTTTGTCGACGCCCGCACCGGATCATCCCCGATACAGGTGGATGAGCAGGCCCCCATAGAGAGGATTGTGATTGACGACAAGCAGATAGACGCGAACAGGAGCATACAGGGGCTCAATCCCGAATGGCACAACATGATCCGCGTCACATTCCAACTGGAACACATGCCGGTGATTTCGGTCAACGATCAGCACAGTATAGTTTCCTTCACCTACAAGTGGACTACCGACCCCGAAAAAATCCCTCAATACATTGAGCCGAACAGGTTTCCGATGGTTTTTTGGATTTCGGGCGGGGTGCTTGGAGGTATAGGGCTTGGGACACTTACCTATTTTTTGGTTCCCAAAAAGGATAGGACTCCCAGCAACGTATTGCAGTCTAGCGATTTGCCGAACAGATTTTAAACGAAACGACAGACGGTTGTTAGATGAATAAAAATAAGAAGCATTATACGATAAGCATCCCCGTAAAGACCTTTTGGCTGCTGTTCCTGCCGCTGTGTCTCCTTTTTTGCGCGGGCGGGAGCCTGCTCGGTTTTTTTGTGACCGACCGCTATGTCATGCCAAGAATTGTGGGGGTCTATCGCGACATGGTGCCCACGCCCGACGTGCTGGGGCTCCCCCACGAGGATGCGCGTAACAGGTTCTTCGGCGTCGGCCTTTTGACCGAAGTGCGCGGCAGGGAGTTCAACGAGGAGGTTGCCGAGGGCGCCGTCATAAGCCAGTTCCCCGAACCGGGCGAAACGGTGAAAAAAGGGCGGACAATAGCCGTAACGCTCAGCCGCGGCCCGGAGGCGGCAACGATCCCGCAGGTGCGCTCCATGAACGAGCGGCAGGCGCGTAACGAGCTCCGCAGGGCGGGGTTCAGCGTTGGCAACGTGAGGCGGGCGTTTTCCGGCCACTTTGCTCTAGATGCCGTAATAGAAACTTTCCCGCCGGGCGAAACCGTCACATCGCGGGCGATGAATGTCGACCTCGTAGTATCGCGCGGCCCGAGGCCCACCCATGCCGAAGTGCCCAATATCATAGGCGAAAGCCTTTCGGAAGCGCGTAGAAGGGTCACCGACGCCGGTCTCAAGGTAGGGCGCGTGACCTACCAAAACAACGCGACGCTCGTGCCGGGTACCGTGATGTCCCAGTCCGCGTCGCCGGGATCAAAGCTACCGTTTGAAGCTGCCGTAGACATTGTAATTTCAGCGATAAGGTAATTTACTTTGGAGATATCGGATCCGTGAAAAAAAAGCGCGGCGTTATGACTTTCGGGATGATCCGCCTATGCGTTCTCTGCACGGCCGCCGCTGCGCTATTCGCCCTGTCGGGATGCGCCGCCGACAAGAACCTCGTGCGCGTAACAGCCGCGCCGCCCGAACAGCCCGCTGTGATTTGCCAGATACCGCAGCCTGGCGACACGCTCGAACGCAAACTTGAAGAGGCCGACAGGTACACCCTGGCGCTAAACCACTTTGTACTCGCTCGCGACTACGAAAGGCGTGGGATGCACGACATGGCCCAGCGGCTGTTTGAGACCGCGTACGATTTTTGGCCAAAGCCCAGCTTCCTGCGCAGAATGCTCATCGACAGGTACACGCGGAGTAGAGAGCATGAAAAAATAATCGGCCTTTTTTTCAGGGACGGCGAAACAATCGCCGACCTTACGCCCGAAGACAAGCAGATTCTTACCATTGCCACAATCGGATTTTATAATGGAGTGCTTGCCCGCGATCCCCAAAACGAAGAAGCGTTGCGCTCGCTCGCGCACCTGTACATTGCGGGGGAGCGGTACGAGGAGGCAGCCTATTACTACAGGCGTCTGACACAAATCGACGGGATTGGGGCAATCTACCGCAGAGGGCTCGCGCTCCTGCTGTTTCAATTGAAAGATTACGAGAACGCGGAAAGACTGTTTGACGAGCTGATACAGGAAACGGGCTCCGGCCCCGAAAACGCCGAAAACCTCCCGATGCCGCAGGGGGCGGGCAAGCAGGAACTGTATCTCTACCGGGGTGCCATCTATTCCCAAACCAAGAGATTTGAAGAAGCCGCCGCCGATTTCAGAGCAGCGCTGGCCATCAACCCCCGCTACGAAGACGCGTGGAAAGAACTTTGCTACGTCTACATGCTGTCGAAAGACACGGTAAAGGCGCGCGCCGCTGTTGACGAATACATGGCCGCGTTCCCGGAGTCAGGATCTGCATGGAGGTTTAACGGGTACATATTCAATATGGAAAGACAGTTTGACGACGCGATTACCGCGTTGCAAAAAGCTATAGAGATCGATTCCACCGATTATTTCGGATGGTTTAAGTTGGGGAGCGTATTTGAGCGGCAAAAACGTATTGACGAGGCTGCCGACGCTTTCAGAGCCGCGTTAAAAATCCGGCCGGGTGACGGGCAGGTGTCAAACTATTTAGGCTATATGTGGGCCGACGCAAACATGAATCTCGACAGCGCCAAAATACTCATTGAGGCCGCGCTGAAAGAGGAGCCGCTAAATGGGGCATATCTTGATTCCTACGCATGGGTGTTTTACAGGATGGGCGATTTCGAAAAAGCTCTCCATTATATGAACAAAGCTATTGAGCAGGTTAACAACGACCCCGACTTTGACGACGACCCCGTCCTTTACGAGCATTTGGGGGACATACTGTTTCAACTGAGGGACTATCCCGGTGCACTGGCCGCTTACGAGCGCAGCCTTGAACTTGAGACAGAGGCCGCCGAGAGAATCAAGGGAAGGCTGGACGAAATAAGGAAATTTATTAGAAGAGCAGGCCCTTAATTGACGACGCGTATCTCTTTGTTACTCATAGCGTTAGCCGTGTCCTGTCTCACGCTCGGCGGTTGCGCCGGCCAAAAAACGCGGAGCGCGGCGCCGGAATTCAACGAATCAATGATTGAGGCGGCGATGAGCGGCGCGGCCGTGATTGCGGAGTTTAAGGGGTTCGGCGATATTACCATAGCCGCGTCGGGGCAGCGCGCTTCCGGCAAGATCGACGCCTCCCGGAGAAATACCGGCTTTGTGAGTGCGCAGGTTTACACCTCCTTCGGCTCAGCCATCGCCACAATAAACGCCGCCGATTCTATCGGGCACGCAGTCGTCAACAGGCAGCGCTTTGATTTTGCATACGGCGACAGTATGGAAGACGTTCCGTTCCCATGTGCGCGCCGCTTTACATACGGCGAGTTCATAAACACCCTCACCGGATCGATGCCGGAAGTTTTTTGGGAACTTGGAGCCAGCCCCGATACGCTGATACGGAGCAGGCGGAGGTCGGGGGTGACAGCGGTATGGTTCTCCGACACCCTCACCGTACGGGCGGTGATAGAGCCGCGGACAGGGCAGTTTGGGACGGTAACATTCAATTATGATTTCGCTGGCGACAAGTTTACTCTCCGTTTCGGTCGTTTCAGAAACGGGGCGCCAAACGAAATTTTGATTCGGGAGAGTGGCAGGAATTATATTTCTGTAAACTATGAAAAGATGGTGTGGAAGTGAAATTTATAAATAAAATCAGTGTAATAACATGTTTTGCCCTTTTTTCTATCGCGCGCGCCCAGCACAACGACGCCGGAACGACCGCTTTCTCGTTCTTGAACATGGGCTACGACGCACGCTCCGTCGCCATGGCCGGGGCGGCGGTCGCGATGCCAAACGATGTTTATGGGGTGCTGTCAAACCCCGCCGCGGTGAGCTACGTCAACCGGCTGCAGGTCATGGGCGGGTACAGGCAGGTTATGATGGACGTATGGGGCGGACCGCTCGCCCTTTCCTATCAGTTGCCAAACGGCTTCGTCCTCGTGCCGCACCTGCTGACCCTCACGACGGGCATCTTTGATTTTATTAACGAAAGTGGCTTCGCGGACGGTAGACAGGCGAAGAGCAGCTATACGGCCGTTGGTGTAAGCGCCGGAAAGATTTTTTTTGAAGGCGTATCCATAGGGGCGACGCTTAAAGGCTTATACCATTATTTAGGCTTAGGCTCGGAAAGCTACTCCGCCGACGGTTTTGCGCTTGACCTCGGCGTACAGTACCGGATGAATAACAACCGGCTGATATACGGCGCCGCGTTGCGGAATTTTGGATTTGTGCGGTCGGGCTATTTGGGCGAGTGGAACGAATATGAAATGCCGTACGGAATCGAAGCTGGCGTTTCTTACGTCCCGCGCCATATCCTGAACCTGCGCACGGCGTTAGATATAAACAAGTATAACGGCGATTTTATGAACATTGAACCGGGATTTGAATACACCGTACTCGCGAACACGCTTTTTCTGAGGGGCGGATACGCTTTCAGCTCCATGGATTTAGAGAACATGCTAAAAGTGTTCAGCGGCGACCGCGACGAGGCGTACCAAAAAAGCAGCATGAACACGTTTTCGCTGGGGTTGGGGCTGGTAACGGCTATGGACGGTGTGGCCGTAAATTTTGACGCGGCAATACAGTTTTATTCAGGGGTATCAAGCCCCGGAATCGTACTTTCGCTGTTGGTTGGGTTTTAGTTAGCTAATAGTATTTCTCCTCGCAGTAGATTTTTTGCAGGGCCGTCTTTTCTCTTTTTCTATCAATATCGCGCTGTATCAATTCATTTCTCGTAATGTAAACAAAAATCTTATCCCCTTAACGGAGGAAAAAAATGTCTATTGTAGAAAAGATTGTTTCTGCCGGCGATGCCAACAGGGCGAAATTTTTGATTTGCATCGCCGATTTTGCCCCGTCGCTCTTCACCGTCACCCGGTTTACTGGCAAAGACGCCATCAGCGCCCCATACTGTTTTGACGTCGATTTCCAATTTTCCGACTCCGCGCCGCTCTCAGGGGAATTGCCTGCAATTACCCCTGAAACCGTCCTCGGCAAACCCTGCATTTTTAAACTGTTACGCGGTGCCGGCGACGCCGCCGTATACAGCGGCGTCATCAAACAGTTCAGCCTCAAACACGGTAAGAAAAATACCTACTCGATCCGGCTTGTTCCGGCAATAGACCTCCTGTCTCTGAACATCAACAACAAAATTTTCCAAAAACTTACCGTCATAGAGATCATCGAAAAGGTGATCGAAAGCGCGGGGTTAAAAACTTACTGCGACTTTGAGTTTAAATGTGAGCACAGCTATCAACCGCTAACCTTCTGCGTCCAGCACCAGGAAAGCGACCTGAATTTCATATCAAGGCTTATGGAACGGAACGGGATATGGTACTTTTTTGAACAAAGCGGCGGCACGGGTGGCAAGGAGCGCGTCGTTATCACCGACGCTTTTTCCGGATTTCCCAAACAAGCGGCGGAGATTCAGTTCAAGGAAAGCACCGGATTCACGGAAGTTATTAAAAATACCGCCAACGGAGTTTCAGATGGATTTGAAAGCGAGGAATCAATATACTCCCTGTCGTCAAAACACGCGCTTATCCCCAAAAGCGTCAGGCTGCGCACGCAAAATTACAGAACGCCCGAATACAAACCCGAGGCCGTATACGAAATCAGGGAGGGGAGCGGCACTTGGGGCAATATATATGAGTATGGCGGGGATTTCAAAAACGGCGACGAAGCTGAGCGCATGGCCGCACTCTATATGAAACGGATTCAGGTCGAAAATTTGCACAAAGACGGGGAAAGCGTGTGCAAAGGTTTTAGGGCCGGCAGAGTGATAACGGTCAGCGGCGGCATCGGCGGCGTAGTGATAACATCCGTAAATCACGAGGGCGGCGCGGGGGAGGGGGGCGGTTACGCATACGGCTACAAAAACAGTTTCGGCTGCATAAACTCCTCCGCGCAAACCTACGCCCCGCCCCTGCGAGCCTCCATACCGCGTACAAGCGGCCTCATCACCGCCCCGGTCGAGGCGCTGGGGGAGGATTACCCGACGCTGGACGAAATGGGGCGGTACAGGGTTAAGATGCCGTCCGACCGTTCGAAAACGGAAGCCTACAGCGGCACCAAAGACGTCCGCGTAGCACAGCCGTCGGGAGGCGCGGGCTACGGTTTTCACTTCCCGTCAAAAAGCGGCGCGGAGATGCTTTTGGGATACGTTGATGAAAACCCGGACAAGCCAGTAGGGATTGGATTCCTGCCAAACGCGGCCGCGCCGTCTGTAGTATGCAATACGAATAGAAATCTGAACGTCATTTGCACCGGCGGCGGTAACAAGCTCGTCATGGATGATACGGAAGATAACGAGATAATATGCCTGACAACCCCTGATAAAGCTTCTTTAGGCGACAATAGTAGTTACAGCCTTAGAGAATGGGCCAGACTGGCCCACAAAGAATTTAATGATTTTCTTGAAGATGCGGAAAAAGTAGTGGAAACAATAGAAAAAATCGTAGGGATTATGGAAACAGTAAAAGAAACGCTGGAAAAATTGGGAGAGATATTTAAAGGGGGGGTAGGGAGGGCGGGGGATAGAAAAAATTGTGAACTTTTGCTTGATAATAAGAGGATGACGGCTATTCTCAGAGCGTGGGAGCATAGAATTATTCTGTCTTGCAATGAGAAACAAAATCTTATATCTTTAACCACAGGGGGTGGAAATGCAATATGGCTTGATGACGCGAGAGAATTGATATTGCTGAAAACCACAAACGGCTGTGCGATAGGCATGGTAGACGGTAAAGACTCTATCATCCTGTCTAACGCTTCTTCCGACAGTCAAAAACCAAATAACATTCTGCTCGACGGCCAAAATAAAATAATAAAAATAGAAACCGGCGGCGGCTGCAAAATGGAAATGTGCGACCCTCAAAACAGTATCATCATCTCCAATGCCGACGAAACAAATACCGTCACTCTCGACGGTAAAAACGGGATAGTGAAAGTGGCGACCAAAGACGGCTGTACAATAGTGATGGATAACGAAAAAGATATCATCACTCTCGTTAACGCCAGCGAGGCAAACAAAGTTATACTCGATGGAAAAGACAAAACACTCAGTCTCGAATCCACGGGGTACATCAACATCAAAGCCGCCGAGGACATCAAATTTTATGCTGGCGGGAATATCTATAGCGAGGCGGGAAAAGATATTTCCACCCGTGGTCAAAGAGATATTATTAGCTTTGCCGAAGAAAAAATTCTTACCGAGGCCAAGAAGGATAACGAGATTAAAGGGAGGCAAAAAATAATTGCTAAGGGCAAGAAGGTTAAACTCAACTAAAACCAGATTTAATAAGCGGCTTTTCCGGAAAGGGGAAAAAAATTATGCCGGATTACGTATGCAGCGGTGCAAAATTAAAATGCTCAATGGGTTCTGCGCAACCGGCTTTGGGGGTAACACATCCCATAAATCCGGTATGTTTGCATGGCCGGCCCATGGCAAATATTAAGGATAATAAGTTGGTGATAAACATAACGCCTTTTGGAAAATGTAAATCTCTGGCTAATCCGACCGTGGCTGCTGCAACGACTGCCGCAAACGGAAAGTTACAGGAAATGCCCTGTACCCCCGTTATCATATCGTCCTGGACAGGCGGTAAAAATAGCGTGCTGGTAAAAGGCCAGCCGGCCTTGATGGATAATTGCAAAATCAAGTGTGAATGGGGAATAGGCATGATTGAAATAACAAGCGCTGGCCAAAAAACGGTGAGCGGCAAATAACAAAAACAATAAACCCGTCGCGGATAAAAACGCGGCACAGTAAAGGAGTTTTACATGTTTAAATTACTCTGCTTGTGCAATGCCAGTAACATCGACTTCACTCCGGACGGTATTTACGGAGTCTGCAATTCCTGCGGGTTCAGCGCTAAAAATCCGAATGTGATTGATAGCGGCGCGGAAACTAAGGAAAGCCTCAGGTACTACAAACCGCCTGTTGATTTTTTGTTCTCTAAGGGCAATTCGTTCATAGAGCAAAAAAAGTTCAGAGCGGCGGCAAATGTTTTTAACACCATAAGGTTATTTTACCCCGCCGATTATCGCGGGCACTGGGGTAGTATCCTGTACATGACAATCAATTTCACAAGCGTCAGCGAAGCCATGATCCCCGCTGTAAAATCGACGTTTGATTATTGTGTTAAGCCCAATGCCGGCAGCGATATATTGCCTGAACTCGAAAAACTGTACAACGAGTTCATGGACAATCCGGTTATATGTCCGAATTGGCAGGAGAAGTTTAGCCATGGGAAGTTTGACGATGGCTGCGACGACGGGGATGAGGAGGATTATGACGATGAGGACGCGGACGATGATGATGACAACAACGAGGACGACGTGGAAAATGAGGATGACGACATTGATGATCTGGAAGATGATGTAGAGGTGGACGATGACGATGTCGAGGAAGACAATGAGGATGATCTAGATGACGACGATGATGATGAGGAGGAGGAGGATGACGACGATATGGAAGATAATGATGTGGGCGGCGACGATGGATACAATGAGCGCCCTAACGAGTATTTCAGCTACTATAGCGATTGCTACGGTGAAGAGGAGGAGGAAGAAGATGACGACGATGAGGAGGATGTGCCGGTCGAAAATTAATCCGGCGGTAAAAGGCCAGGGCGCTCAAAAGCGCCCTGCCTTAACAGATAAGTCCAAACTTTCGTGCCTGTTTGAAGGTAATATTACAATAACCGATCCCGGGCAAAACTTCGTAAGCGATTAGTGTAGGATAAAAAAATTGCATAATTCAAGAGAAAATGGTATATTTTAACCCCAATTGTCCATTCCGATATTTATCGGGATAATACTGGCGGTAAAAATCGTAATGGTTGAAATATTGAACAGAAAAATAAACAATAAAAGCAATAAATTATATATGGAAAAGAAGATTTAATAAAAAATAATTCCGGCAGGAAAACGGAGGCTGCCAGTTCAATCAATCCCCCAAACCCTCCGCAGAACCAACTCAACGGCCAAAATCACAAACACAACCCCAAGCAGCAGCCACGACCGGTGAAATCGTACTGTTTCGACGACTGTGAACCGTTCCGCGCTTCTTTGGTCCCATGAGTAGAATATGCCGCTGACGGCAGCGGCGTCTTGCATGTCAAGCGGCTGCGCGAACTCTTGCAGATATTGTGTGTTTTGGGCGAGTACGGAGAGTTCGCTCATATCTTTGTTGACGGTAAAACTGTCGCTAAAAGCCGCCCGCACACCACCGCCGTCTAATGATGCGGAGATGGCGTATCTGCCCGGCGGCAGGGCGGGGAATGATATGGGTTGCCGGTTCAAACCTTGCGGGGTGTAGTCTATTACGGTGTTGATGTCTACGCCGTTACCTTCATTCTGTATTTGTAAAGACAATTTTACCAACTCAAATATCGGAACCGCGGCGGGGAGGGACATCATGAATCTTGCCGAGTCCGTTTCGGTCAGCGGGGCGGCGGGGTAAAGTATCAGTTGATCGGAAATGTTATCAAGCAGCATCTCTCTCGCTATTGACAATATGGTATTTGAAAAACTGAAAAGTTCGCTCTCCGCCCTGTCGGTGGACATCGGCCAAAAGTCCCACCGCCAAATCCCTTTTACGGGGCAAAAAAGCGACTGCCTTCCCGCAAAGCGGCCGGTGAAAAGGATGGGAATATTATCGGCACGCCCGGTGCTTCCTGCCGGATTGATGGCGCCGGTTTGGTTAAGCGTCGCCTGGAGTATCCTTCTCATTCCGTTTACGGGCAGTTGCCGGCAGGTGATAATCTCTTGCGGCGGCGGGAGCGCGCGCAGGTCGAGGTTTGTGTTCAGGATGGTGTTGTCGTCTACCTGCCTGACCGTTATTGACGGCGCGAGGATACTGCCCGTGCTGCACGGGAGGGCGCCCAAAAATACCGCGGCTCCGTGGCGCGGCAGGGCGCGCGTCAGCCTGTTGGCCGTGGTGTCCCAGTCAAACAAAAATAAAATATCGGGTGCCGCCGCCCTTTCCCTGAAAAAATTGTTGGACGCGAGCGCCTGCGTCATGTACCTCCGGTCGAGCGTCGGTTTCGCGGAGTAGACGGAGTAGGTGAGGAAGTGCGGGATTGTCTGGTGTACGAAATTTGACACAGACGGCGTTTCGGCGTTGTCGATGGCTGCTTCGACGGTGTAGAGCCTGCGCCCGGGGGTTGAGTTTTTTGTTGTAATCTGGAATGTGTGTGAAAAATGGCCTTGTTCGATTTGTATAGTTTCGGTTCTTATCACGCGGTTTTTCTCTTTTAGCGATACGGTTAAATTTCCGTTTTCTCTAACGTATCCGCTTGCGGTTATGCCGACTGTAAACGACGTATCGCCAGGCGTTGTTTCGGGGGCGCTGTGGGCAACGGTCACGAACGGGTTGGGGTCGGATTCCGGCAGTACGAGGTAGTGAATGGTGTTGCGCGGAAATATCTCGCTTGCCCTGCGCGGCCTTGTCCAGTGACCGTCGCTTATGATAATCATATCATTTGAAAACCGCCCGTCCCCGTCGTCGATTGCCGTGGGAAATATGCTTCTGTTATCTGTGAATGAAAGGGAGTTGCGGAATCGGTTCGCCGCCGCGCGGGTTGAATCGCCGAATAAAAAATACTCAAAACTGACGCGGCCGTTGGTGCCGGCCTGTAACGACGACAGCGTGTCTAAAAACGGGGCGACATAAAGATCGGGAGAAAAATTTTGCATACTCGCCGAAACATCTATCAGCACGGGTATCCTCATATTGCCCGACTCAAATCGTTCGAATCTGAGCGTCGGTTCCAAAAACGAAAGCAGCAGCCCGATAATCCACGCTATTCTTAGGGTAATCAGTATAACTTTTTTGGGCGGCGATAAGCGCCCCCGCCCGTAACGCAGCGATGAAAAAATTACCCCCGCCGTCAGCAAGGCCGTTATCAGTATCTGCCAATTTGTCAGAGGCATAACATCTGCCCCGTTGATTTTACCGCTTTACGGCGGTTGGAGACTACCGTGTTTTTTCTGAAACTTTTTTTGTCGTTTTGGTGTGGGTAGTCGGTTGTGTAGTGCAGCCCCCGGCTCTCCTTGCGTTTGAGCGCGGATACGATGATGAGTTTCGCGGTGGTTACGATGTTTCTCAGTTCGAGCAGCTGCGGCGTGATTTTCGCGCGTTTGTAAAAATCTTCAATCTCTTTCTCCAAAAAATTTATCCTCCGCAGCGCCCTGTTGAGCCGCAGCCCGGAGCGGACTATGCCAACGTAGTTCCACATCGCGCTCTGTATCTCCATGAGATTGTGCGAGAGCAGCACCCATTCTTCGATGTCGTGCGTCCCCTTGTCGTCCCAGTCGGGGATGTCGCTCGTATCAATACCGGCGCCGCGGCATTTGTCGAGGCGTTTTAGCGAGTCGTTTACCGCCCTGTAAGAAAATACCAGCGCTTCCAGGAGCGAGTTTGAGGCGAGCCTGTTCGCGCCGTGTACGCCGGTACAGGCAGTTTCGCCGCAGGCGTAAAGATTCTCTATGCCAGTATTTCCGTAATAGTCAACCAAAACGCCGCCGCACATGTAATGGGCCGCGGGGACGACGGGTATCGGGTCTTTGGTGATGTCTATACCGAATTCGAGGCAGCGGTTATATATATTCGGGAATTGGTCGATTGTCGCTTGACGGTCCTTGTGGGCCACATCTAAATAGACGCACGGCAGCCCTGAAATTTTCATCTCGTTATCGATCGCCCTTGCCACGATGTCCCTTGGAGCGAGCGCGCCCTGGGGGTGATATTTCTGCATAAACTCCCGCCCGTCCGCGCCGCGCAGTACCGCGCCGTATCCGCGCAGGGCTTCGGAGATAAGGAAAGAGTTCGCTTTTTCGTGAAACAGGGTAGTTGGGTGGAACTGTATAAATTCCATATTGGCGATTTTTGCCCCCGCCCTGTAGGCCATTGCCACGCCGTCGCCGGTGGCGATCGCCGGGTTTGTCGAGTGGAGGTAGACGCGCCCCGCCCCGCCGCTTGCGAGGCAGGTGATTTTCGCGCTGACGTGAGATATTTTCCTGTTGACAGAATCGAGTACATACGCCCCAAAGCACTCGTACTGGTTCGGCGCGTTTTTTACATGGTGGCCGGTGATGAGTTCCACCGCGCAGTGATTTTCGAGTATCGTCACATTGTCGAGTTCGCGTAATTTTTTAAGCAGCGCGGTTTCAATTTCGCGCCCCGTGAGGTCTTTGGCATGTACGATTCTGTTTACCGAGTGCCCGCCCTCGCGGCCTAAGTGCAGGTTGTAGGGGTTTGGGGAGGCGTTGGCGCCGTCCGTTTCGCTCACGGAAAACTGTGCCCCGTAGTCGAGCAGTTCCCGAATCCTCGGCGGCCCCTCCTCAACGAGAATTTTCACCGCGTTGACATCGCAAAGCCCCGCCCCGCCGACAACGGTGTCGTTGATATGGCTCTCAAAGCTGTCGTCGTCTCCCAAAACGCAGGCGATCCCGCCCTGCGCGTAGTTCGTATTGGAGTCGCTGTCCTGCTTTTTGGTAATCATCACCACAGACCCGTGCCGCGCGGCGTTTATAGCGAACGACACGCCCGCTATCCCGCTCCCAATCACTAAAAAATCGCACGCCCTGTTCATTTGCCCCGCTTGAACATAAACTTCGCGAACAAAGAGAATTCCGCCAGCGTAACGCTGTTGGCGGTCGTAAATGTGTATTTGAACTTAGCCATAGATGTAATATAATAGATGCGGCGCGTCAGGGGACAATTTTTTAATTTCTGCAAACCTTGCCCCTGTCGGCCTGCCGTCAGGCACGGTGCGCGTGGTCCGCGGCGGCAGTTGGGGAAGCGAATAGGATGCATGCCGCGCAGCCCGCAGACAGGGGCCGGACCCGGCAATGGCGAACAGCGAAACCGGATTCTGCGTTGTTTTTGCGCCATTTAAAAAAAATCTCTTGCGGAACCGTAAACCGAAATAGTATATTTATCATGCAAGCGTCAAATACCGCCCAAAACCGGCATCTACCGATACGGAACGAACGCGGTGTTCTTGTGTTTGCGAGGGGAAGCAACTCGGTTTTTGCAGGCTCGGATGCTTCTAAGGCGGGTTAAACAAACGTATACGTGCAATGGCGGGGGTGTTTATAGTAGCTGTGATTGAAAGGGCTGCGGCTGTGTCAGCATTAGCAATACCGCGTCTCAGGGGCTCGCGCCTGAGCGCATGGCGGAGCTATGCCCCAGCGGTCTACCAGCCCGCGCCAAATCGTCAAGCCCCCCCCCCCCCCC
>JAITFQ010000002.1 GCA_031281225.1 Chitinispirillales bacterium | reverse complement strand
TTTTGGATTCGACGCTGAAACGAGCGACGCGATATATGGATTATCGCGAGAACTCGGCGTAAGCGTACATACAGTAATGTTAAGCGCGTACTATCTGTTACTCTCAGCTTATAGCGGTCAGAAAGACGTCGTTGTAGGTACATTGACAGCAAGCCGTGGATACGAGGAGATAGGCGAGGCGATAGGTTTTTTCGTGAACACGCTTGTCATGCGGCAGGAGTTGAACTGGGAGCGAACGGTAGAGGATTATATTCGCGATGTAGGTACGCTGGTAATAGAAAGTGAGAAGCGCGGCGAGGCGCCGTTTGACCGAGTGGTCGAGGCGTTAGGTATAGAAGCCGACCGTTCACGGCACCCTATCTTTCAGGCGGCTTTTACCGCGGTAGAAGCGTGGGGAGACGGTGAGAGCCTGTTCACGGAAATAGACGGAGAGCAGGGCGGGCGTTATCAAATCGCGAAGTTTGATTTACAGATGAGAATAGCGGAAGGTAAATTGATAAACGGTATACTGAACTATGCTTCGTCACTATTTAAGCATGAAACGATAGAGCGATATGTGGCTAATTATCAGTTGATAGTACTGGGATTACTGAATAGTCGTGATAAACGTTTAGGCGAATTATCGTTATTGAGCTGTGACGAACTGGAACAGGTAGTGTATCAATGGAATGATACCTGTGCGGATTATTCCAAAGACCGAACGATAATAGATTTGTTCGAGGAGCAGGTTGAAAAAACGCCCGACAACATCGCAGTCATATATGAAGACAAGCGCCTGACTTATCGCGAATTAAATGAAGAAGCAAATCGCATGGCGAATTATTTAATCAATGAATACAATGTATGCGCGGACGACATCGTAGCCCTGTGCCTTGACCGCAGTGAACTTATGATAGCAAGTATTTTTGGCGTTTTGAAAGCCGGAGCCGCTTATGCGCCAATGACTCCCGATTATCCCGAAGAACGGTTGGCATATATGGTACGCGACACGGGGACAAAAGTGATTCTTGTTAGTGAGCGTCACGCGGATAAACTGCGGAAAGTTACAGACGGCGCCACAGCTCATATTGAAATTATCGATACGGATTTATTCAGGAAAAAAACAGGTAAAAAAACGTGTAAAAATCCCGGCCGCAGATCAGCCCCGAATAACCTTGCCTACGTTATCTACACCAGCGGCACAACAGGCGTTCCCAAGGGGGTAATGATAGAGCAGCATAGCGTAATCAATCTTGTACAATCCGTACATTCACGATTTGGATTGTCGCGCGACGAAACGGAAACGATACTCTTTTTTACCGATTATGTATTTGACATGTCGATACGGCAGATATTTTTGGGATTGCTAAACGGGCATAAATTAGTCGTAACCGTGGATAATAGCTGGATGAACAGCGCGTCTCTCATTGAGTTAATGAGGAAAGAAAGCGTCACGGTAATAATTTCTACGCCCTCGCTTTTGCAGCAGTTGGATTTTGAAACAGTAGACACGTTGCGGATAGTGAATGCCGGAGGGGAGGCGGTTACCAAAGAATTTTTTGATCGAATGAGCGGAAAACATTTTAAGTTTATCAATGCTTACGGGCCGACTGAAACAACGGTAACCGCGGTTGTAAACGCGGAAGGAAAGGCGGCGCATATAGGCCGTCCGATAGATAACACCGTATGTTACATATTAGACGAATCGATGCGTCCCGTACCGGTTGGAGCGACGGGGGAATTGCATATCGGCGGCGTTGGTCTTGCGCGCGGTTATCTGAATAAACCGGAATTGACAGCGGAAAAATTTGTCGCGAATCCGTTCCAAACCGCGGAAGAAAAAACGCGCGGCGGTAACAGCCGTTTGTACAAAACCGGCGACCTTGCGCGGTATCTCCAAAACGGCAACATCGAATATCTCGGCCGCAACGATTTTCAGGTAAAAATCCGCGGATACCGTATAGAACTTGGCGATATCGAAAGCGCGCTCATGACGTATCAAAGCGTGAAACAATGCGCGGTACTCGCGCGTGAGCGCGGAGAGGCAAAACTGCTTCTCGCGTATTATGTCGGCGAGGCAAAAGAAAAGGAACTGCGCAAATATCTTGGCGAAAAACTGCCCGACTACATGATACCGTCCGCGTTTGTACGGCTTGAACAGCTTCCCTTAACGGTAAGCGGTAAACTTGACCGCCGCGCGTTACCCGATCCCGACATTTCAAGCGAGGCGGAATCATACATTTGCCCCGCAAACGAGCGCGAAACGGAACTGGCAAAAATATTCGCCGAAGTTTTAGGGCTTGACTTTGAAAAACTGAGTGTGAACGGGGATTTTTTCCGTCTCGGCGGCGACAGTATACGCAGTATCAAACTGGCTAACAGGATACAGCGGCAAACGGGTTTTCCAATAACGATACGCGATATTTATACGCACAAAACCGTCAGAAATTTATATCGAAATTTAATCGCTCCAAGCGTTTTTGGTGTGTCCATGCAAAACGAACAGGGCATATTGACGGAAACGTTGCCGCTGTTCCCATCGCAGCAGTATTTTTTCCATCAAATGGAAACTTCCGGAAAACCGGTGGAAGTGTTTAACTCGTATATCTCATCAACAATCGTGGAAATAGCCTCGGTAGATGAAAAAATACTTTGGCAAAGCCTTGTTAAACTGACCGAGTATCACGACGCGTTCAGGCTCAAATATCACAAAGAGATAAGTGGTGCGGTTATTCCGTATTATGACGATTATATTGATATTAAATTACATAAATTTGACGTAAGCGGTCTTGATGAGCGGGAGCGAAAGGCAAAGATAAGCGGCGCGGCGGGCGGTTGGATGAAAACGCTCGATATTTTTGCCGGTAACTTATGCGCGTTTGGTTTGATAACAGGTTGTCCCGATGAAAAGGGGCAGGTGCATTTATATGTACACCATCTCAATACCGATGGAATTAGCTGGCGCATAGTGGGAGAAAATCTCAAAACCATTTACGCATATTTATCCGAACATAATGGCGACACGCCGGTTGAAATGATTCTCGGTCCAAAGGGGACAAGCTGCCGCCAATGGATAACAGCGCTTGTCGCCGATAACGACAGTGCGGAAAACGAGCGGGCATATTGGGAAAATGTAGTTCAAGCCGGAATGGAGTCGGATAAAAAATTGCGGGAATTGCTTGGTGATACCGTACAAAACAACTCGTTTGCCATTGACAAGGCGCCAACGGCGCGAATCATGCGGGCAAGCCGCGGCGGGCTTGAAACGCGAATTGACGATATTCTTATGACCGCGCTGAACGTGGCTTTGCGCAATCTGACAGGCATGGACAGTCACTGCGTCGCAATGGTTAGCCACGGCAGATATAACTTCGCGTCCGATATCGACGTATCGAGAACGATGGGATTTTTCTCCTTCCCGTATCCGCTCTGTTTGCCGCCGGTTGGCGATGATATCACGATAACTTTTAACCGTGTAAAAGAAACGCTGCGAAAAGTTCCGCGCGAGGGGACAGGGGCCTGCTCATTATGGCTGCATAAAAACAAAACGCCGTATCTGCCCAAAATATTTTTCAATTATCAGGGAGAATACGACGACGGGGTAAGAATGGATATCGACGCCGCGGATACCGGTAATACCGTAAGCCCGCACGATTTTGACATAGAGTTAATCGGTAATGTATATCAGGGTAAATTTTATTTTGATTTGAACTCAAAATTGCCGGAAGAAAAGGCCGTAACGTTTGTACAAAATTTTACAGCCGCATTGGAGTACGTAGCCTCCCTGTAATAAGGAGGTTAATAAAAACGGTATCATAATTTTTTAGATAGGAGGGTGGCAAATGGATTCAGGCATATTCAGAAAAGATTCGATAGAGCGCCTCTCATCGCCGGAGCGTTTGAACGAGTGTGTAAAAATGGTTCAGCCGCGCTTATGGTATGTGTTGGCCGGTTTTTTCGCGATTGTTTTAGCGGTGAGTATTTGGGCATTCACGGGAACAATCCCCGATCGCGTTCATCTTCGGTGCGTGGTATATTCCGAGTTTGGCGAGGTCTCGCTTTATGCCTATCTCCCTTTTACCGTGTCGAAGCGGCTGACGGAAGGTATGCCGGTGCAAATATCGCCGGACTACGCGGTTCGTGAGGAATACGGTTACATTTACGGTAATGTGGAAAGTATCGGCCACCGTGTTATAGACGAGCGTTATTTGACGGAGCGCTACGGCGGGCTGTCTTTTGTTAGCGGTATTTTACCGCCCGCGTCTGCCGGAAATTTTGTAGAAATTAAAATCGTACCGGAGAAAGACGGCGGCAGGCTTAAATGGTCGAGTTACCGCGGCACGGATATAGTATTGGAGGACGGCGCGTACTGCACAGGAGTTATAGTGATAAGAGAGCGCCGGCCGTATGAGTTTCTTATCCGATAATTTTGTATTAAGGTACCAATTAAATCTTACGCCGCACCGCCCGTCAACTGCACTACAGCAGTGATGTCGCCGGACGGCACAACGCAAGATTTAATTGGGGGATTAATATAACAATATTTAATTAATGAAAGTATAACGCAATGCCAAAAATCGCGAAAGTTCCGGTAGTAATGCAGATGGAAGCCCTCGAATGCGGCGCCGCGGCGCTCTGTATGGTGCTGGCCTACCATGGGAAGTGGCTCCCCCTCGAACGCGTGCGCTATGATTGCGGCGTATCGCGTGACGGCAGCAGCGCGGTGAATATTCTCAAAGCCGCGCGGGGGTACGGGCTCAAAGCCGCCGGCCACCGCATGGAATCCGCCGAGTTACGAAAGATAACCGGCCCGACGATTATTCACTGGAACTTCAATCACTTTGTCGTGCTGAATGGTTTTACGAAAAACAAAGCGGTCATTAACGATCCGGGCGCCGGCCTTGTTTATGTTGACCTCGACGAATTTGACAACGCGTTTACCGGTGTTGCCCTGCGCTTTGAAAAGACGGACGCCTTTGTTCCCGAGGGCAAGCCCAAAAATATTTGGGGGTTCGCCGCGAAGAGGCTTGGCGGCGCGACAGCGACGGTTATATTTCTCGTTTTATTGTGCGCCATCGCGTCGCTTCTCGGTATGCTGCCGCCGGTGTTTTCCAGAATGTTCATGGACAACATATTGATTGCGCAAAATTATGTATGGCTGCTGCTGTTTATTCTCACGATGGGTTCCGTGATACTCTTTGAGTTTCTTGTGTCGGCGGTAAAACAACTTGGCTGGTACAGGATTAGCGGCCGGTTTGCGATAACGGCTAACGCTGAATTTATGTGGCACGTATTGCGCCTGCCGATGGAATTTTTCTCGCAGCGCTGGGCGGGCGACATCGCCGTCAGGCAGGATTCAAACGCCAAAATCGCCTCGACGCTGATTCAAAAAACCGTGCCAATGCTCATCAATGTTATTTTTCTGGTATTTTACCTCGTCCTGATGTCCAATTACAGCGTTACTCTAACGATTATAACGGTAGTCGCGGTCGCGCTCAACATGGCGGCGGCGAAATACCGGCTGGCAAAAATTCTCAACCTGAGCAGAAATGCCCAGCAGAGCGACGGCAAGCTCGCCGGCGTCACGATGGCCGGCATAGAGATGATAGAAACTATCAAGGCGTCCGGCGCGGAGAGCAGTTTTTTTGGGCGTTTCTCAGGATACTTTGCCGGACGGCATAACGCGAACGTGCAGATAACTAAATTCTCGGTTTCCTTCAACACGTTCATAGTGTTTTTGCAGCAACTGACGACGATAATAATTTTGATGACGGGCGTCAGCCTGATATTGGACGGCCAGCTCAGTATCGGAATGCTTCTCGCCTTTAACGGTTTCCTGAATGCCATTATGATTCCGGTTCACGAATTTATCGACATGTCGGCGAGTTTCGCGTCGCTGCGCGTGGAGGTAGAGCGTGTGGAGGACGTTTTGAATTACAAGATTGACGCCGAGTGCGGAAACGATTCCGAAATGTCAACAGAAAAGTTGATGGGAGAGATAGAGATTCGAAATGTCACTTTCGGTTACAGCCGTTTAGCGGAACCGCTCATCAAGGATTTTTCCGTGTTCATCAAACCCGGAACAAGCGTGGCGTTTGTGGGCGCGAGCGGCTGCGGGAAATCGACCCTCGCGAAGTTAATCACCGGCCTGTATAAACCGTGGGCGGGCGAGATACTGTTTGACGGAAAAAAAAGGGAAGAGATTGACGATTACTGTTTCAGAAGTTCTGTAACCATGGTAGATCAGGACATCACAATGTTTGAGGACACGGTAGCCGAGAACATCCGCATGTGGGACAGTTCGATAGAAGATTTCACCGTTATCATGGCGGCGCGGGACGCCGATATCCACGACACGGTAGTGACGCGCGTGGGCGGATACGCCCATATCGTAAAGGAAGGCGGCCGAAATTTCTCCGGCGGGCAAAGACAACGCTTAGAAATCGCCCGCGTATTGGCAATCGAACCAACAGTAGTCGTACTCGACGAAGCGACAAGCGCCTTAGACGCAAAGACAGAAGAAAAGGTCACACGCAGCATAAAAAACATAGGCGCAACCTGCATAATAATCGCACACAGACTGTCAACTATAAGAGACTGCGACCAAATACTGGTACTAGACAAAGGACGCATAACAGAACACGGCACCCACGAGGAATTAATGGTAAATAACGGCAAATACAAGGAGTTGATATCGACGGAATAATTGTACGTTGTGAAAAATGCGGAATGATGAATGCGAAATGCGGAATGCGAAATGCGAAATAAAAGTCAAAAAATGCAAAACGTTTTTGACTTTGATGTTGATTTAGCCCCCTGTAAGGGGGTTGGGGGTGTTAAAATATCGGGGCGTTGCGGGGTGTCCCCGCAGAGGGGGTAGCGGAAAACAAAAATTATTGAACGTTTTTTGTTCAATAATTTTTGGTTGTAGCGAGGGGGAGACTTCCCCCCTTAAAATATGTTTTGAATTTGAATTTGACTTTCATTTTTTTAAGGTGATAAATATGAACATCTTTACCGACCAAATCAACGCCCGGCGGCAAAACGATTCCGCCATGTTTGACGGTGCGTTTGCCACGCTTGCGTCTGTGCTTGACAAGCAGCATTTGAGGCAGGAAAACATCCCGGCGATAGACAGCGCGCTCGCCAAAGTTCTCAAATCGATTGGCCTTTCCACTCCCGAAATTCCCAATAAGATAAGGAACGCCGACGAGCGCATTGAATATGTGTTGCGGGCGACGGGCGCGATGCGGCGGCGCGTTGAGTTGAAGGGGGCGTGGTGGCGCGCGGCGGGCGGGAGTTTGCTTGGCAGTACGGTGGATGGCGATGTCATTGCCATAACCGAGAGCGGTATCTCCGGGTATCGGTATACGGGGAGTTCGGGCGAGTCGGTAAAGGTCAATAAAAAGAGCGCGGAAAATATTAACGCCGACGCTTTTTATTTTTACCGCCCCTTTCCCGCCGGAAAGATGACGCAGCGTGACTTGGTAATTTTTATGTTAAAAAATATTTCCCGCGGCGACATCGCGTTTGTAGTCTGCGCGACTTTTTTGGTTACCGCGGTTGGGCTGCTCATGCCGTTTTTCAATAAGCAGATATTTGATTTCGTAATACCGGCGGGCATAAAGAGCAACATTTTCCCTATGGCGGTGCTTTTGATTGGGGTTGCGCTGGGTTCCGCGCTGTTTACGCTTACGAGGAGTATTTTGCTCGCAAGGTTTAAGGACAGGCTGAGCCTTACGGTTCAGTCCGCGCTGATGGGCCGTTTGTTCTCTTTGCCGGCCGGATTTTTCAAGGACTACTCTGCCGGCGAGCTGGCGCGGCGGACGATGAGTATCAACGTTCTTATCGAGGCGCTTTCCACCGCTGTTTTGACGGTTGGGCTTACGCTATTGTTTTCCACCGCATACGTTTTTCAGATGATGTACTACACGCCAACACTTGTGTCTCCCGGCATTATAGTAAGTTTTTGCGCGCTTGCTTTTTCGGTGATGATCGGGTTCAAAAAATTTGGCGTATCGCGCAAGATGATGATGGCGTCCGCAAAACTTTCGGGTCTTACCTACATGCTTTTTTCCGGTGTTCAGAAGATCAGGCTTACCGGCGCGGAAAAGCGCGCTTTTTCAAAGTGGGCCGACATGTACGGTAAATCGGCGGCGCTTGAATATACCCCGCCCGTGATTCTGCGGGTAGGGGATGTCATAGCCACAACAATTTCGCTGTTGGGCAGTTTGGCAATCTACTACTATGCCGGCGCGACGCAAGTTTCACCGGCCGACTACATGGCGTTTTTTGTGGCGTTTGGCGCGGTAAACAGCGCGATACTCGCCCTCGGCGGGACTATGCTGAAAGTGGCCGAGGTTGGCCCGGCCATAGAGATGATAAAACCCATCCTCGAAACGGAGCCGGAAAAAAACAATAACAGGAAAATAGTAAAATCTCTCTCGGGGAGTTTGGAGATAAACGGGCTGACATTTCGCTACAACAAGGACGGCCCCCCGATATTAGATAACTTTTCGCTTAAAGTAAAAAGGGGTGAGTACGTGGCCATCGTGGGCAAGACCGGTTGCGGCAAGTCTACGCTAATGCGGCTGTTGCTCGGTTTTGAGGAGCCGGAAATCGGCGCGATTTATTATGACGGGAGTGATCTCAAAACTCTTGACCTGACATCGGTGCGGCAGAACATCGGCGTTTGTTTGCAAAATGGGCAGTTGTTTTTCGGCGACATATTTTCAAACATCGTCATCACCGCGCCGCACAAAACGCTCGACGACGCGTGGGTTGCGGCAAATATGGCCGGGCTTAACGAGGATATAAAGGCCATGCCGATGGGCATGCACACGATGATATCCGAGGGCGGCGGCGGAGTGTCGGGCGGGCAGAAACAGAGACTTCTGATAGCGCGCGCGCTGGTCAAGAAACCTAAAATACTGTTTTTCGACGAGGCGACTTCCGCGCTCGACAACATTACGCAGAAGCATATTTCGGACAATATATCCTCATTAAAATGCACGCGCTTAGTCATTGCCCACAGGCTGTCAACCATAAAGCAGGCGTCGCGCATTATCGTACTCGACGGAGGAAAAATAACGGAAGACGGCGATTATGAAACATTGATGAACAAGCGCGGCGGGTTTTATGAATTGGCGAAGCGGCAGATAATTTAGCGAACCACTATTGGAGAGATCGCGTTGCAAAGCAGGAGAACGAGTTGTGAAAAATTTGTTTTTTACGCAGAGATAACTTATATTAAGAGCATCATCCAAACCGAAAGGGGGCCAAAATGGCCGCTAAAAAAGTTTCACGGGAAAAAGAAGTTAAGACGCAGGAGACCGAACTCACGGCAAAGCCTAAAAAGTTGTCGAAAGCAGGTGAGTGGATGGAAAAAAAACCGAAGGGTTTTATGATAATCCATGATATGAGAGCGGTGATGAGATAATATGCGATACCTGATTGATTCGAATATCCTTATCTTCTGTGCGTCTGATATGGATTTATTACTGTTCGGGGTCATAGTCATATCCCAATTCTTTCAGTTTTGATTTTGCGAAATCTACTACCTCGCCAGCGTCTTTCACGGCTTGTCTCATGTGGTGTTCCGTTGGCTCTATATCGGATGGGTAACGTGCAAAAGTAACGTAAGGGTTTAACCTTAAACAACAATTTCTTAAATTGTCAAAATCTGCGGAATATGATAAGCACTTACCGAGTAGATATTCAAGATCGTGAGTTTTTATTCGGGAGCGTGTTTGGGCAATTATATATGCCTTTAAAATCTTTTCTGCGGCTTGCTGGCAAAGATAACAGACAATCTCTACTGGTGGCCGAAAAAGTTTAGCATCTCTAACCGCGCCGTCAAAATCCATTTGCGCACGTCGAATCCATTTCAGAACATCAAGACTATCGGTAATCATATATCGACACTCCGTTTTCTGCGATCTCGTGTTCAAAAGACGTCGGGCGTTTTGCGCTATTGTAAAAATTGTCCTGATTATATGCAAGCAAATCTAACGGCATTGTTCTGATTTCGTATAACTTTGTTCTGAAATCTACAATAAGATCAATAGGGTGCCTATCCTTGTCCGAAGTCAAAACACACAAATCAATATCACTATCGGGAGTCGCCTTGCCCTGTGCATGGGAGCCAAATAAGATGATTTTGGTTACGATTCCAGTTTTAACCAGCGTACTAACGATCCTGTCGAGTTCGTTTTTAACGGCTTCGGTCATCTTTGGATACCTTTTTTCGAGAAAAACTGACTATTTTCAATAATATAATACATGGGAGATTAAAAAGTAACCTTTTTTATTTTTTGGAATGAACGCGGCGGGGGAATGTGGAGCTGGCCCTTAAATGACGATAGGAACCCTCAAATTTATTTTCAGGGTGAGGGGAAAATTTTTTTGATGATGAAAAAAAATAATTAACCCCCAACAGCGCCATAATGTATATTGTATCTACTGCGGCGAGGAGTGTAGCTTCGTCTGGATTGTGAACGTTATATTTTAGTGGGGATTGGCATGGAATTATCTGAATTGACTAATGCGACATTCGTGATTATATATTGTGTGTTTGCGACGGCGTTGATTTACGTCCAAAAATGCCCTCTATTGCCCCGAAAAGACCGTTTCTGCTACTTGACAAAGCCCATGATTAAAGTTTACCGCCCCCCCCCCCCCCCCCC